>JAGQZG010000240.1 GCA_020435705.1 Mangrovimonas sp. | reverse complement strand
TAAGAGTTTCTAATCCCATTAGGGATAAACAAAAGTTTAACAGTATGGGCTTAATTTCTTACTTTTACCCAAATTAAAACTACACTATGTCCGTTGCTAAAAAAGAGTACAAACGAATCACGGTAAAATCCTTGGTTGAAATGAAACAAGCGGGAGAAAAAATATCTATGCTCACCTCTTATGACTATTCCATGGCCAAAATTGTAGATGGCGCTGGTATTGATGTGATCTTGGTGGGCGATTCTGCAAGTAATGTCATGGCTGGCCACGAAACCACGCTCCCCATCACTTTGGATCAAATGATTTACCATGCTTCTTCAGTAGTTCGGGCTATCACTAGATGTTTGGTTGTGGTAGATCTTCCCTTTGGAAGTTACCAAAGCGACCCAAAAGAAGCACTCCGTTCTGCCATTAGAATCATGAAAGAAAGTGGTGGCCATGCCGTGAAAATGGAAGGCGGTAAGGAAATTAAAGAATCCATTAAGCGCATTTTGAATGCTGGTATTCCAGTAATGGGACATTTAGGATTAACGCCGCAATCCATATACAAATTTGGCACTTATACGGTAAGAGCTAAAGAAGAGGAAGAAGCAGCCAAGCTCAAAGAAGATGCTTTGATGCTTGAAAAAATGGGCTGTTTTGCCATTGTACTGGAAAAAATTCCTGCAAAGCTAGCCAAGGAAGTCGCTGAGAGCCTCACCATTCCTGTGATTGGTATTGGTGCTGGCAATGGCGTAGATGGACAAGTCTTGGTGGTACACGATATGTTGGGTATGACACATGAATTCAGTCCGAGATTTTTAAGACGTTATATGAATCTTTATGAAGACATGACCACTGCCATTTCGCAATATGTTGATGATGTGAAATCCCTAGACTTTCCCAACGATAAAGAAATGTATTGAAATTGTTTCAGGCACACTGAAAACAAAAAAATAGTGTATTTGTGGCAGAAAAAGTCTTATCTAACAAAGATAACCTGAACGTCCTTTATGAAGACAATCATCTTATTATTGTCAATAAAAGAGCTGGCGATATTGTTCAAGGCGATAAAACCGGCGATACTCCTTTAAGTGAAATTGTCAAAGAATATCTCAAAGAAAAATACCACAAACCTGGCAATGTTTATTTGGGAGTGGTTCACCGATTGGATAGGCCTACAACGGGATTGGTCGTGTTTTCCAAAACCAGTAAAGCCCTGCCCAGACTTAATAAACTATTTGCCAATAAGGAAGCTAAAAAAACCTATTGGGCGCTTGTAAAAAATGCACCACCAAAACCTCAGGACACACTCATTCACTGGCTTAAAAAAAATCCAAAAAACAACAAATCATCTGCCTTTACCAAGGAAGTGGCAGGCAGTAAAAAAGCCATACTTCATTATAAGATCCTGAAAAAACTGGACACTTATTACTTACTTGAAATTGAGCTGGAAACGGGCAGGCACCATCAAATTCGTTCACAGTTGGCCTTTATTGGCAGCCCCATCAAAGGCGATTTAAAATATGGTTTTGACCGAAGCAATCCCGATGGCAGCATTAGTTTGCATGCCAGACAATTGGACTTTGAACATCCTGTAAAAAACGAAGTAATGACTATTGTAGCTCCACTACCAGAAGATGCACTCTGGAATGCTTGTTTATAGATTCAATTTAGAATCTGAACGGTAGGCATATTTCATGAACAGCTTAGTTCCTTTGTCCTTTGCTGAACTCAACCTAAAATGGACACCTATCAATTCTGCCCTACTTTTCATGTTGATGAGTCCAGAGCCCTTTTCAATCTCGGCTTCATCAAAACCAATGCCATCGTCTTCAACGTTTATTTCCAGACTATCGGAAAGATACTTTAAATGAACAACCACTTTAGAGGCTTTGGCGTATTTTATGGTGTTTGAAAAAAACTCCTGTAAAATTCTGAACAAAATGATGCTGTCTTTAGAATTCGAAAAAGAATCCGGGTGTCCTTCCGTCGTCATTTCAGCAGAAATAAACTTCAATTTATTGAATCTATCTATTTCATTTTGAACCGAAAGTTGAAACCCTCTGCTCGCAATGACATCACTGTTCAGGGATTTTGAAAGCGCCCTTACCTCGCCCAAACTCTCTTTTACTACATTTTTGGTTTCTTCAAAACTCTCTTTTATTTCACTGGGAACTTGCGTATTCATTATACTCAACTGCATGTTGGCCACAGAAAGCAACTGTCCAATATTATCGTGCAATTCCTGACCAATATTCTTAAGTGTTTGCTCTTGAATCTCTACTTGAACACTGGAAAGTTCTTCTTGAAACTGCTGTTGTTGCCTGAACTTTTCCATGATGAGTTTGTTTTTCCGCTTTTGAAAGACAATGAAGAAGAGTATCACAAGACCTGTTATTAAAACCAGCACAAAAATCATATAGATTAGTAAATATCTTTCTGATTGAGTAGTCACAGGTGGTAAATCTACTTGCTGAGTCATTTTAAGCAATCTTATCATATTCAGGTCTAGTTACAATTAACGCTACGGCGAATCCTAGGTACATAAATGTATTTACACTTAATCTAACTGTCCATTTCAAGACAACATAATCCCAATCTGAAGTGGTGTTATAGACGTCAAAAAAGCTCAGTGGTGTGCTGATTAACCACCAAACAAAGATAATTGCTGCAACATAGAAGTAAATTGATTTATAAAACGTTAAAATTCTATCTGTATTGAGTGTTTCATATAAGTAAAATATAGAACTTAACAGGATTATTATTATGTTGCCAATTACCAATGGCATTGGTCGCGCTTTAAAAAAGTCATTAAAGTAGAAAATTAAACTCCATAACAGGATGGCCAAATAAATAGCACATGAAAATTTCAAGACTCTTTTCAAAAATAAAGAATCCAATCTGACTCCAAGGAACCAAGAGTAAAAAAGGGTGCTAGATGTTGTCCAAGCTAAAGTAAACCACCAACTATTCTTTTCAAATAAGGTGCCTTCAATGTAATGGAAAAGATTTAAGTCCCTTAAATAATGGGTGTAACCGCCAATTAACTCGGCAATTACAACCCATATTAAAAACCAAACAAAGTACTTTACCTTGGTATTTTTAAACTTCCTATAGTAGAGTATTCCTGTTATAGCTGCAATGAACTCAAGAATTCTAGTAAGTAATGAATAATATTCAAGGTAAAATTCTTTCAATATAATTTATTGAGGATAATTTGCACTTGGTGGATCCCCTTCTCCTCCGTCATCCAATCCATCACCTCCATCTATATCGTTACCTTTAGGTGGCCTTGTCATAAACGAACTAC
>JAGQZG010000239.1 GCA_020435705.1 Mangrovimonas sp. | reverse complement strand
ATTCCTGGAAAATTGGTTTCCAAAACTTGCTTGAACTTATAAGCCCAAATGTCTACAACCGGTTGGTGCAAAAACTTGTTTTTGTAAGCGATGCTTTCAGAAGGTGTAAAGCGTCCAAATTCGTCTTTCACATGAGGCAGGTATTCTTCATACCGACTCAGCAAATAAAACGTAGAAGCAAAAATATCATAAGGCAGGCAACTTTTTTCGGAGGTTGGGAAAAACCCTTTGGTTCTGCCCCAATCCTGAACATAAATATCAATATCCGAAAGGCCTTGCTCAAATAACAGATCGTGGCTTTTTATAAACAGCTCATGGCTTAAAGGCTGCTTGGTGTAAGACATTTTCAAGCTGTCATGCGCTATGAATTCTTCAACCGTTGTGGTGAAACTTACCTGTACCCCCAAAACACGGGTACATATATGCTTAAATGCATAAATGAGCCTTGGAGTAATTTTATGGGTATAAACTAACAACATAGTTGGCAATATAGCGCAGTGTTATTTGAATCTTAAAGCAAAGTTACAAAAGTGCTTCGTCTGCAAAACTAAAATACGCCTTTTCGGTCACAATTACATGATCCAGAACTTTTATGTCCATACTTTCGGCAGCGGTCTTGAGTTTTTTGGTAAGTTGTTTGTCTGCCTCGCTGGGTTTTAATGTTCCAGACGGATGGTTGTGCGATAAAATTAAACTCGTTGCATTTAGTTCCAACGCTTGTTTTAGAACCAATCGAATATCTACCAAAGTTCCCGTAATACCTCCTTTGCTAAGTTGTTGTTTTTGGATAATCTTGTTGGAATTATTCAAATGAATAACCCAAAACTCTTCATGTTGTAATTCTACTATCAAAGGCTGCATAAGTTCAAAGACCGAGGAACTGGAGACAATCTTTTTCTTTTCCAGAGCTTCTTCTCCTCTACGTCTCCTTCCCAACTCCAAGGCTGCGGCTATACTTATGGCTTTGGCCTCACCTATTCCTTTAAAGGTCATTAACTGCGGAATGGTTAGTTTCCCCAACTCATTAAGGTTGTTTTCCACACTTGCCAAAATACGTTTGCACAGCTCAACGGCGCTTTCATTTCTACTGCCGGACCCAATAAGAATGGCTACCAATTCGGCATCACTAAGTGCTGTACGCCCTTTGTTAAGAAGCTTTTCACGAGGTCTATCGTCTTCAGACCAATGTTTTATTGAAAAGGAAGAAGTTTCTGACATTTTGTAAATATAAATATTGTAATTTTCAGAAGCAATAGACAACTCATTTTTAATACCATTACTTTTTTGAACTATCCACCTAAAATACATCAGGACACTAACCGAGAGCATCTGTTGGAAGTTATCAAAAACTATCCGCTGGCAACCCTTGTTTCAGTAAAAGACAATGAGCCTCTAATTACCCATTTGCCGTTAATTATTAGAGAGGAAGACCAAAAATTGATTGGCCATATAGACATTTACAATCCACAGGCCGAGCTCCTTAAAAACGGGAATGCCGTGACGGTTCTCTTTTATGGGCCGCAATGTTATATTTCACCTGCGGTTTATACCACCAGTCAACTCCCCACTTATAACTATATAAGAGTCCATCTAAAAGGTACTGTAGAAGCCATTGAAAGTGTGGATGCGTTAAGGGACTCCTTAATTAGCATGACAGAATTTTTGGAACAACCTGATCAAAAATTTGTCTTGGAACGCGACAATCCCAAAATGGCGCATTACATCAACTACATTAAAATGTTTGAGATTTCCATCACACATTGGGAAGGCAAGTTTAAACTTTCCCAAGACAAAAAACCGCAAGATATGGAAAATGCCAAACAGGAATTAATTAGATCCAGCCAAGAAAGCATTCAAAAGTTCTTGGATAAAATATTAAGGTAAACGTATAAATCAAACTTTGGATAATGATTCTCTTTTAAGCATATAAACTCAGCTTAACTAAACTCATTAAATACCACACACTATTTATAAAAAAGATGTATTATTGCCTGCATCATTAAAAACACCCTTATGACGCTCAAATCCTCTTATGTTAAATTTTTCTTTGGTTTATTTATATACCTTATTTCCATTGGAAGTTTTAGTGCCCAAGAGCAAGAAACAGATACCACGGGAATTCCATTTGTAGCCTATTGGTCCAAAGGTGATGAGTACAACTTTCAGATAACAAAAGTAAAGCAAGAATGGAAAGATGATGCACTCACCAAAAACGACTCTTCGAGCTATAAAGTAAATTTCAAGGTCATAGATTCTACCGAAACAAGTTATAAAATACACTGGACCTATGAATTCAGTTTTGGCGGTTTTAATATCCCCAATGTCCTTTTGAATACATTAAACGAAACTATACCCACAGAGGTTATTTATACCACCAATGAACTGGGAGAATTTGAAGGTGTTGAAAACTGGAAAGAAATAGCCAGGAAAATGGAAGCCTACACCAACGGACTTATCACATCTCTAAAAGACAAGGCTGATTTTGATGAAAAAGAATTCAGAACTACGTTTAAACCTTTTCTTGAAATTTTCACTTCCAAAGATGGCATAGAACAAATTGTACTTAAAGAACTTCAGTATTTCCATTTCCCTTTTGGTGTTGAATTTTCTCCAACCGAAGTTATTACTTATGAAGACGAAATACCCAATTTTATTGGAGGAGAACCCATTAAAGGCAATACCAAGATTTTTGTGGAAAGTGTAGACCATGAGTATTCGTATTGCGTTTTGAAGCAGGAAATGAAAATTGACCCTGACGATATGCACAGAATGCTAGTAGAACTATTCAAACAAATGGGGTTAGGCAAAGACAAAGAAAACAGCTTTTTGGACACCGCAAACATTGATGTTACCGACCAGAACACCTATGAGTACTACTACTTTCCTGGGGTTCCAAGTCTTATTGAAACCCTTAGAACCGCTGTAGTTGATTTAGGCAAAGGCACGACAACCCGTGTAGAAAAACTCCGCATAGAGCTTCTTTGGGATGAAGAATGAATTAATCATTTCCTATGCCAGCACGTAAACTCAAACTCATCTGGGATTTTTTTGGGCCTGATGCCTTAAAAATAGCAGAGCATCATGAAATCCATTTAAAAGAGTATATCCAGTTAGAACAATTGGATTGCAACATCACAGGATTCAAGGCTCTTAATGAAAATCAAGCCATTGCCTTTATGGTTGTGAATGAAGCAGATATGATTATGGTTCGGGACTCCTTAAAACCACGTCGTGGTGAAGTTTATTTAGGGTAAGAGCAATGCTCCAAACACTATATGCTTTTAGTTGGGATA
>JAGQZG010000023.1:11598-20701 GCA_020435705.1 Mangrovimonas sp. | reverse complement strand
CAATTATTTTCATTTTTTATTTATATTTTTTGTACTTTTAACATTCTTTCCCCTAAGACTTAAGATACTAGCGTGCCCGCAATCATCATGTGCATTGATCTTTTTTGATGCCCTAAATTGATTAAGCATTGGATTTTTTCTTGTGAAAACAAGATAATCATATCGTTTATTAATCAATTTAAAACAACCAACATGAAGAAAGTATTGTATTTGCTATTATTATGCCCTTTGCTGATTGTAGCACAAGAAAACAAGGATTACCTGTTAAGTATCTCAGAAATTACCGTTAAACAGGGACACAATGAAGCTTTTTTGCAAGGTGTGAAATCTTGGAAAGAATGTTATCTAGAAAATAAAGGTGAAGACAAATGGGGCGTTTGGCACCGTTTGCAAGGTGAAGGCAACGTTTATGTTCTCACGGGAAGAATGGCCAATTGGGCCGAGTTTGATAAAGACGATGATGCCGCTGGAAAAGAATGCCAAGCCATTGTCTTGAATTTAATCATGCCACATGTGGAAAGCTTTAAATTCTCTATTGCCCAAACAATTTTAGATTGGAGCAGTGAGAGCCAAATGGAAAATGTAGGCTTGGTGTGGAATACTTTTTTTGAAATTCAGAATTCAGCGGATTTTAAAGAGGTAGTTCAAGGAATTCAATCGGCTCTTAAATCCAGTAATGATGACAGAAATGGTAAGTGGTTCACTTTTATGGGTGGCGACAGGGATGATGCCGACTACTTTGTTTCAACCCCTTTTAGCAAGTTTGCCGACTTAGACAAAGATGAAGATGGCGTTTGGCAGGTATATGAAAAAGTGAATGGCAAAAAGAAAGCTGATGAGCTCAGAGCCAAATTTAGAAGTAGTGTTGTAGATGTATGGTCTTACATTTATACTCTAAATAAAGATTTATCTAATTAACCAACCTTGATTACATAGCCCGGAAGGCTATAGCCTTTTCGGGTTATGTTTTCTAATGAAACCCTACTAAGGCGTTACGCCGTATGTATCTACCAAATAAACCAAAGAAGCCATTGTTGCCGCTCCTAGTTCCAACTCTCTTTTGTTGATGGCATCAAAAGTATCTATAGCGGTATGGTGATAATCAAAATACCTTTGGGAATCCGGTACAAGTCCAGCCAATACAATGTGATCGTTTTTTAAGGGGCCAATGTCTGCACCTCCATGTCCTTTTTCAAAATAATGAATAAGGTAGGGCTTAAACAATGCTTCCCAGCCTTGAGCCTTTTTAAAGAAAGCATCACTGGACTGAAAGCTAAAGCCTCTTGGGGTAAACCCGCCCGAATCACTTTCCAAAGCGAAAATGTGATTTTCTTCTTTTTCTTTGGCAACTTCGGCATATTTTGTTCCGCCTCGCAAACCGTTCTCTTCATTCATGAAAAGCACTGCTCTTATAGTTCGTTTTGGCTTTATGCCACTATTTTTGAGTAGTCTTAGTACTTCCATGGATTGAACACAACCAGCACCGTCATCGTGCGAGCCATCACCTAAATCCCAAGAATCCAAATGACCACCAACCACAATATACTCATTGGGAAATTGACTTCCCTTGATTTCACCAATGACGTTATAAGATTGCACGTCGGCAAAGACCTTGCAGTTTTGCCTGAAATAAAATTGGACTTTTTTATCCAATTTCAATAGGCTACTTAACAGTTCGGCATGTCGTGTACTAATGGCCGCTGCTGGAATACGATTGTTCGCCGGAAGATTGTCATAGGTCATGGTACCCGTATGGGGGTAATCATCAATACGCAAATTCATGGATCGAACAATCACCCCAATAGCGCCATATTTTTGAGCTTCCAAAGCACCTTTATAACGCTGATCTACACAATTGCCATAGGCCTCAAACGTGTTGATCAAGTCTGCTTCCATAGGACGATTGTAGAACACAATCTTGCCTTCAACGTTGTTCTTCCCCAATTTTTCCAGTTCTTCAAAATCATGAACTTCCACCACTTGGGCTTTGATTCCCAAAGGATCTGTTGCCACAGAACCTCCAAGCGCACAAATATCCATGACCGTGGTCTCGCCATCTACTTCAACATAGGCATATTCCTTTGCACCACGAACCCACTTAGGCACCATAACGGGTTGCAGCCATACCCGATCCAGTCCCAAGCTATCCATTTGCCCTTTAGCCCATTCAACAGCGCGTTCAGCATTTAAAGACCCTGATAATCTACCTCCAATTCTATTGGATAAGTAGTCTAACCACTCGTAACTTTTTCCATTGGTCAATGTTTGATGGTAAATAGTTTTCAGCACCTCTTCATCCGATTGTGAAAATCCTGAGAATCCCATCAAAACCAAAAAGGTAAACACTAGTTTTATTCTATTCATTTTCAAGCTGTTGTTTATATAATTCAATATTGGCTTTGATCTCGTCATCCAATTCGGGCTCTTTGATATCCTTGTATTCCTTAAGCGTATCGTAGAGTATTTTTGCCACGATGTAACGAGCCGTTGCTTTATCATCGGCTGGGATGTTGTACCAAGGCGCATGAAATTTGGACGTCTTGTTGAGCATGTCTTCATAGCAAGCTTGGTAATTGTCCCATAGTTTTCTTTCTTTCAAATCTCCTGGAGAGAATTTCCAATTTTTCTCCTGTTTTTCCAGTCTTCTAAGAAGGCGGTCTCTTTGTTCTTTTTTGGAAAGATTTAAAAAGAATTTAAAAATAATCATTCCATTTTCTGCAATATGCTTTTCGAATTGATTAATCTCATTAAATCGTTTTTCCCAAAACGCTTCATTAATATCTTCTACCGAATGAATCCCCGGAATGTTTTCTCCTATAATATATTCAGGATGCACCCTGGTGACCAAGACATTTTCATAATGTGTCCTATTGAACACCCCAAATTTTCCGCGAGCCGGTAAGGCAACATAATGGCGCCAAAGGTAATCGTGTTTCAGCTCCAATTCCGTAGGCACTTTAAAGCTATGGACAATGATTCCCCGGGTATTGAAATCTTTGAACACCTCACGGATCAAACTATCTTTTCCTGCGGTGTCCATCCCCTGTAAGCATACCAACACTGCGTATTTCCCATGAGCGTACATGGTATCCTGAAGCTTCCCTAGCTTTTCTCTAACTTCCTCTAACTCTTTTTCAATTTTATCTTCAGAAGCTTCTAGATCATAGTTGGTTGTTAGTTGGCCAATAGAGATTTGTTCGGAGATTTTGAAATCTGAAATAGTAATGTCTTTCATTCTTGTTTATTTAGAGGCAAACATTTTCACGTCGTTTTCGGTCACTTCTTTCCCACCTAGAATAATCAAGCGTTCCACTACATTTCGTAATTCCCTGATATTGCCAGTCCAATCGTAGGCTTTTAAGAGGTCAATAGCTTTCGCCGAAAATGATTTTTTAGAAGTGCCTTGTTCTTGGGCTATTTTATCGGCAAAAAAGTTAATCAATATCGGAATATCATCCCTTCGTTCATTCAATGCCGGAACCTTGATCAGGATAACGGCCAGTCTGTGGTACAAATCCTCCCGAAATTTGCCCTCTTCAATCTCCTTGCTCAAATTCTTGTTTGTGGCAGCCACGACCCGAACATCTACTTTAATGTCCTTGTCACTCCCTACCCTTTGTATTTTATTTTCCTGAAGGGCGCGCAACACTTTAGCTTGGGCAGACAGGCTCATATCGCCAATTTCATCTAGAAAAATGGTGCCACCGTTAGCGGCTTCAAATTTCCCTGCACGGTCTTTAGCGGCACTTGTAAACGCCCCCTTTACATGGCCAAAAAGTTCACTCTCTATCAATTCACTAGGAATAGCGGCACAGTTTACCTCAATCATGGGGCCAACAGACCGTTCACTTTTTTCATGCAACCAATGGGCCACCAATTCTTTACCCGTACCATTGGGTCCAGTAATGAGCACACGGGCATCTGTGGGAGCCACTTTTTCAATCATGTCTTTTATCTGTTCAATAGCAGGGCTATCGCCTACCATTTCATAGTTTTTACTCACTTTTTTCTTGAGCAGCTTATTCTCCACCACCAGTTCTTTTCTGTCCAGAGCATTTCTGACCGTATTGAGCAATCGGTTTAAATCCGGTGGTTTGGAAATGTAATCAAAAGCACCCAAACGCATAGTATTTACGGCCGTATCCAAATCGCCATGGCCGGAAATCATGACGACGGGTATTTCAGGTTTGAGTTTCTTGGTTAGCTCCAAGACTTCTACTCCATCCATTTTGGGCATCTTGATATCACACAATACCAAGTCGTAATCTTCTTTCTTAATCATATCAACCCCAGCCAAACCATCTTCAGCTTCTTCAACTTCATAGGTTTTGTTTTCTTCAGAAAGAATTTTTACCAAGACCCTACGGATGGCAGCTTCATCTTCTATTACTAAAATTCTAGGCATAATTTATTTTTTCTCGATAATATGAATGTCTCTTTGAGGAAACGGAATGCTTACTTTATTTTCTCTAAATAATTTGTCTATTTCAAAACGGATATCACTCCTGGGTCGATTTCCCTGAAAGCTATCGGCCAGAGTAAATACTAATTTAAAAACAAGGGCACTATCACCAAAATCCATAAACCAGACACTTGGTTCTGGATCATCCAATACTTCGGGATGATTTCTAGCTGCTTGCAGCAAAAGCTTCTTAACCAACTGTACATCACTCCCATAGGCTACACCAACTTGCACACTTTCTCTGGTGGTTACTCCATTTTGCGTCCAATTGTAAAGTGTATTGGTTAAATAAAGATGATTAGGAATGATGAGCACCTTATTGTCTATAGTCACAGCCCGAGTGGTGCGCAATTTTATTTCTTCAACTCTACCTACCTTGCTGTCTATTTCAATAATATCACCCACATGAACCGTTTGGTCTACAAGTATAAATATTCCGGAAATAATATCCTGAAAAAGGGTTTGCAAAGCTAGACCAACACCAATTAACAAGGCCGCAGAAGCCGCAAAAATGCCGGTTACATTCACGCCCAACATGTGCAAGGTAATCAGGGCAATAATGACATACATGAGCCATCGTGCATAGGAAAACACCACTTTGAACTTTTTCTTGTCTTCACGAGGCAAGCTCCTAGTGAGCAATCTTCTAATGACTCCCAATAAAATGGTAGCCACAACGAGAACCAAAACAATGATGATAAGGTCAAAAATGCTTACTTCTACATTTTTAGTGATTTCATAAGGCTCTTTAAGTATTTTCCAGAATTCCTTCATCCAATCAATATTTAATCCACTTGATCAACTCCTTATAGCTTGGTTTTTTTCCATACATTAAAATACCTACACGGTAAATTTTGGCGGCAAACCAAACTGTAAAAATGAAAGTTCCGCAGAGCAGGCCAAAAGAAATAAGTTGTTGCCACCAAGGAACCCCAAATGGAATACGCATGAGCATGACTACCGGTGAAGTGAGCGGAATGAATGAAAATACTGTGGAAACCGTTCCGTGTGGATCTTCAATAACTGTAAAGATCCCTATATAAACAGCCAAGATAAGTGGCATTAATATAGGCAACAAAAATTGTTGTGTATCCGTTTCGCTATCAACCGCCGCACCAATAGCTGCATACAACGAACTATAGAGCAAGTAGCCTCCCAAAAAGAATAAGATAAAGGCAATGATGAGATTTGTTAGCGGTAAGTTATGAAACGCTTCCAAACCTTGCTGCATACCAGTGCTCATTCCCGGATTTTGCATGGCCTGTTGAATAGCTTGTTCTTGAGTTGACTGAATAGCCGACATATCAATTCCAAGGATTGGAGGGACAATGATAAACAGTAAAAATCCCAAAATTAGCCAAATGATAAATTGTGTGATCCCCGCCAAGGAAGTCCCAATAATTTTACCCAACATGAGCTGAATAGGTTTGACCGAAGAAATAATAATTTCAATAATTCTGGTGGTTTTTTCTTCAATAACACTTCGCATGATCATGTTACCATAAATAATGATAAACATGAACAATAGGTACCCGGCGATACCACCAAATGCCAGCTTGAGAACACTATCAATTTTTGATGTTTTTTCACCACTAAAACTTTCCTGCCCTATGTTTACACCTATTCTTGAGGATTTTATTTGGTCTAGATCTACGCCATCGTTCAAAAGCTTAAGGTCGGATATCTTTTTTTCCAACTTACTCTCTAAACCAGAAATCAAACTAAGCGAAGGAGAATCTTCTGAATAAAACTTAACATGTTGGGCAATAGAATCCAGTATTTCCACTGGCGGAATGTAAAGCAAACCGTATTCCCCATTTTTTTCAACCGTCTTTTTTGCTTCCTCCAAAGAGGTATTATGTAAGACATTATAGGTTGTATTTTCTGTATTCACAAAAATGGATTCAAGCATACCAGATTCGTCCAGAACCGAAATAGTTCTTTGAGTGTTGTTATTGAGTTGCGAAAGGTAGGCAACAACTGCAATGAGAACAATCATGATTACCGGACTTAGGATAGTCATGATTATGAATGATTTGTTTTTTACCTTGTTAAGGTATTCTCGTTGTATAATAAGTGGAAGATGGTTCATGGTTAATTGTTCTTTACAGCTTGAATAAAAATATCATTGGCACTAGGAATAAGCTCTACAAAATGAGTTACCTCACCTTTGGTAGTCAAAAAGTTCAAAAGCTCATTGGGCGAACTGCCTTCGGCTATTTTCAAGTTGAGTTTTAGCTCGTTGTCAAGCGTTTTAAAGCTGGCTGGTTGGGCTTGGAATTTATCATATAATTCCTGCTCCAAATTTGCTTGACCGGACTTGATCCCCACTTCATAGGTATTGCTTTTAAACTGCTTCTTGATGTCGTTCAAAGGACCGTCCAGAATTTTGTTCGATTTGTGTATCAAGGCAATATGATCGCAAAGTTCTTCTACCGATTCCATACGATGGGTAGAAAATATGATAGTGGCTCCTTGGCGTTTCAATTCAAGAATTTCATCTTTTATCAAATTGGCATTTATCGGGTCAAATCCTGAAAAGGGTTCATCAAAGATGAGCAATTTGGGGCTGTGCAAAACCGTTACAACAAACTGGATCTTTTGCGCCATCCCTTTGGACAGCTCTTGTATTTTCTTGTGCCACCAATCGCCAATTTCCAACCGATCAAACCAATACTTCAATTTAACCTTTGCTTCGGCCTTGCTCATTCCTTTCAATTGAGCCAAGTATAAGGCCTGTTCGCCTACTTTCATAGACTTGTACAATCCACGTTCCTCAGGGAGATAACCTATATGCTGAATATGGTGCGGTGCCAGCGTTTCTCCGTCCAAAAGAACCGAGCCCTTATCTGGCATTGTAATTTGGTTAATAATCCTTATAAGCGTGGTTTTTCCAGCACCATTGGGTCCCAAGAGCCCGAAAATGGATCCTTTGGGAACGGCAATAGAAACTTGGTTAAGTGCTGTAAAATCTCCAAAATTTTTAGAAACCTGATGTGTTTCCAGAAGATTGCTCATGTATAGCTGTATTTGGTTGTTCGAACAGTAAATATATTAAATGTTATGAAGCTTATCCCACTGCCCACTCATATTTTTGGTGTTCTTTAACGTTAGAAAAACAAAAACCCATCCCTAATAAAATCAAGGATGGGAAAAAATTGCTATGAAAAAGAAAAATTATCACCATCTTAGAGATAGTGATAGTTCAAATATAGTACTTTTTATTAAATAAATGTTAAAGAAAATATAGAACTTTTTATGACTGTGAAATTTTCACAACCTTCTAGGAAAACATATCTTTCACTTTCTCAAAGAAAGATCTATCGCTTTTATCTGGTTTAGGTTGAAAATGTTCGTTATCCTTCATACTCTCAAAAAATTCCTTTTGATCTTTACTCAAAGTCTTAGGTGTCCACACATTGATATGAACGAGCAAATCGCCTCGCCCATAACCATTTATACTAGGGATGCCCTTGCCTTTCAATCTTAAAATCTTGCCCGACTGAACGCCCGGTTCAATCTTAATCCTAACTTTTCCTGTTACCGTATCAATTTCTTTAGAGCCTCCTAAAACAGCTTCGGGAATACTGATGTACAAATCAAAATGAAGATTATCTCCTTCACGGGACAACGTTTCATGAGGTGCTTCTTCAATAGCTACCAACAAATCACCGGGAATGCCGTTTCCAGGGGCTTCATTACCCTTACCGGAAACTTTCAACTGCATGCCATCCACGACGCCTGCAGGGATTTTGATGGAAACGGTTTCCTCTACCAATTTCAATCCTTGGGCATCGGCATCAGCTGGTTTTTTATCCAAGATTTGTCCCGCACCACCACAAGTAGTACAGGTGGTAGACGTTTGCATTCTACCCAATATGGTATTGGTAATTCTAGTAACTTGCCCTGAGCCATTACACGTTGAACACGTTTTATAAGTAACGCCTGGTGCTTGTACTTTACGTTTTACTTTTATTTTTTTCTCAACACCATTGGCAATCTCATCTAAAGTCAACTTCACTCGGATACGCAAGTTACTTCCTTTAACTCGGCGTTGTCCGCCACCGCCAAAGCCTCCAAAACCAGAAAATCCGCCACCAAAAGCACCGCCGAAAATATCCCCAAATTGACTAAAGATATCTTCCATGTTCATGCCACCACCGCCTCCAAAGCCGCCTGCACCTTCAAACGCCTGGTGACCAAACTGGTCATAGCGCGCTTTTTTGTCCGGATTACTCAACACTTCATAAGCTTCTGCCGCTTCCTTGAATTTGGCTTCAGCATCTTTATCGTCAGGGTTTTTATCCGGATGATATTTAAGTGCCATCTTTCGGTACGCCTTTTTTATCTCATCGGCAGTTGCTCCCTTACTTATTCCTAATATTTCGTAGTAATCTCTTTTAGCCATAATTCTTTTTATTGTCCAATAACTACTTTAGGGAAACGAATAACTTTATCTCCAAGCTTATAGCCCTTTTCGATAACGTCAATAATCTTTCCTTTCAAATCGTCTGTTGGTGCTGGTATTTGCGTTATTGCCTCATGATCATCGGCATTGAAAGCATCTCCTTGGCTCACTTCAACTTGAGTGAGTCCTTTTTGCTTCAAGGTTTCCCTAAGTTTGTTACTGATTAGTTCAAC
>JAGQZG010000023.1:0-11498 GCA_020435705.1 Mangrovimonas sp. | reverse complement strand
CCCTTTAGCAATTCCTTTTCTTGGGTTTTGGAAATTTCCACATAAGCCCTGTCAAAATCATCCAAAACAGGCAACAACGCCTTCATCACATCTTCACTAGCAGTCTTGAATAAATCAACACGCTCTTTTGCGGTACGCTTTCTAAAGTTTTCAAATTCAGCAAAAAGCCTTAGAAATTTATCTTTTTCAAGTTTCAATTCTTCCTGAAGTTTTTCTTCCGGAGACAATTCCTGTTCCGGTTTCGCTTCCTGAACCTCAGTTTCAGCGTTGTTATCTATATTTTGCTGGTTTTTCAAATCTTCTTTCTTATCCTTTTTACTCATGTTAATTTCCGTATTAAAAAACTTTATTTAGCGATGGCAAAAGTACTGCCATTATTGTAAAAATGTCAAAATGTCATTCATTTATTTTTAAGTTTTTTTAACATTAAACCATTGGGGTTTGAGTAATTTTGCATTTGACAAACATTTAACACTACTATTTATGAAAACTAAATTTTTTAATTTTTTGATGGTTGCCGTACTTACAGCAACTTTGGTAAACTGTAAAAACAAAGCCGAAGAAGCGGTTACAAGCGATGCCGAAGCTGCAAAAGTCTCTGAAGCAACATCTCAAAAATATATCACCGATGTTTTAAAGTCCAGCATAGAATGGAAAGGTTTTAAACCTACCGGAACGCACAATGGCACCATTAGTATTGATACAGGTACTTTTGAAATGGTGGATGGCCAATTGCACAGCGGGACTTTCCTGATTGACATGAAATCTATCAAAGCACTTGACCTGGAAGGTGATTACAAAACCAGTCTTGAATCCCATTTAATGGGTACTGTTGAAGGTAAAGAAGGTGACTTTTTTGATGTGAACAAGTTCCCTACTGCAGCCTTTGAAATTACAGGTACTGAAGCTACTGCCGATGGCAAAACACTTCTATCAGGTAACTTGACTATCAAGGGTATGAAAAACAATATTACTTTCCCTGTGACCGTTACAGCTACCGGTGACGATTTGACCATTACCAGTGACACCTTTACCATTGACAGAACCAAATGGGGCGTAAACTACGGTTCCAAATCTATTTTTGACAATTTAGGTGATAAATTCATCAATGATGAAATAGAATTGAAAATCAACATTGTTGCTTCAAAAAGATCTTAAAACAAGCTCTTAATATTAAAAAAGCCGTTCAGATTTGAACGGCTTTTTTTATGATGATTTAACTTTATTGAATTATTCAATAAATCCCTTAAAGGCTCTTAGCATTTCTCTTTTGCCGGGAGGACCGGGCAATTTTTCAACTTGAAATCCTGCTGCTTGCATAGCCCTGCGCACAGATCCAGCCGCCGCATAGGTTACCAATAGCCCTTTAGGCTTTAAAGCTTGATACATTTTACTGAAAATAGCTTCCGTCCATAATTCCGGTTGTACCCTCACTCCAAATGCATCAAAATAAATTAAGTCGTATAATGCTTCATCGGTAATCTTGGCAAACTCTTTCTCCTGCTTTAAAAGTCCGAAGGTGTTAAACACCCATGTGCGCTCTTCCCAAGGAGCCTCATGAAGTTGTTTGAAAATTTCTTTTCCCTCTTCCGTTGTGGCATAATTTAGAACCTCAATCTCTTCTTGAGTTACTGGATAAGCCTCAACCCCTGTGTAATTTATTTCTACATTTCTCTTTTGGGCTTCCAAGACTGTAAGAAAAGCATTTAACCCTGTACCGAACCCTATCTCCAAAATAGAAATGGGTTTCGTTTCTGGAAAATTGTGCTGTAAATGAAGAAAGCCATGCTTGATAAAAACATGTAAAGCTTCCTGGATTGCACCATGCTTGGAATGATAATGTTCATTCCACTCTGGCAGAAAAATGGTTTTGGAACCGTCGGCCGTGACGATGATTTCCCGTTTCAAAATCAGGGAATAAGTAGTTTTTTAATTTTAGGAATAGGCCCTGTACATTCCGTTTGATGACATGAAAGGCAAAGGTTTATGGTGTTATTGTAACGGTCTTTTAAATCTACCTCGGAACTATCACTGAATATTTGTTTTTCACTCTCAACAAAGAGATGCGAAAACCCTTCAAACGTTTCGTTTCTGGATTTGAAAGAGGAAAGTTCGGCCGTATGTATTTTGAGGAAATCCTCTGGAAAATCTGTTGGTGTTTCTCCCGAAAGGATGACCTCCTTGATTTTCTGGTTGTGTTCGTACATTTGCTGCATGAGCAAAGACATTTCAGAAGGCTGGTACATGTCATAGACCAACTCTTTATCAGCTTCCTTTTCGGCTTGTTTACAACCTGAAAAAAGCAATACACTAGCAAGTATGGCAATAGAATATCTCATTATTCCTTAACCAAAACACCATCAGCCTCAAAAGAGAAGGTACGTTCGGGCTCTGTAATAGCAGCAATTTCTTCTGCAGTTTTACCGGCATCTTCAGCATAATGGCGCAATTCCGCTACCGATGTTTCAGACACAAACGCTTTACCATTAACAACCACTTCTTTACCGGCAATGTTTTTCGGCACAAAGAAACCATAGTCCTTGAATTTCACTAATACTTCAGAACTATCTTCCAGTTTAAGAGTCATCCAACAACCTTTGGCCTGGCACACTTCATTTACCGTAGCAACCATTTTGGTATCCAGACTGTCACCTGTTTTTAAATCATTATAATGTTTTGCCATAGACGAGGCCGCAATAGCATCATCAGCTATAATCTCTTTTCCAAACGAAGCATAAGCAACATCTTTACTTTCTTCAACAGTTTCTGTTTTGGTTTCATTTTTACAAGCAAAAAACGCGCAAAACAAAAGAGCTAAAAGGACAACTTTTTTCATAGGTTTAAAAATACATATTAATGCCCCAAATATACTTGTTTTTATTATAATTGCCTAACCACTTTTTGTTCAAACTTAATTCCGTATTTTTGTGGGACTGAAAAGTAATTCAATGAAAGACACGCTATCAGAACTTGATATAAAAGTTACCAAGACACAGCACAGCAAACTACACGAAGTCGATTTTAACAATCTGGCCTTTGGTTCTATTTTTTCAGATCACATGCTAGTGAGTGATTATATAAATGGTACCTGGCAAACTCCAGAAGTTGTGCCTTATCAACCCTTAACCCTTGATCCGTCTTCAAAAATATTTCATTATGGACAATCCGTTTTTGAAGGCATGAAAGCTTACAAGGATGAAAATGGCGAGATGTGGCTGTTTAGGCCCTACGACAATTGTAAGCGATTGAATATTTCATGTAAGCGTCTGGCCATTCCGGAATTGCCTGAAGCCTTTTTCATGGAAGGCTTAAAAACTTTATTGAAAGTAGATAGTGATTGGATCCCCACAACCCCGGGTAGTTCTCTTTACATAAGACCCTTTGTATTTGCTACGGGAAAAGGATTTCATGCCTCACCAGCCAAGGAATATAAATTCATTATTGCTACCGCACCATCGGGCGCATACTTTTCTGGTAAAGTAAAAGTTTTGATTGAACAGAAGTATTCCCGTTCGGCCAATGGTGGTGTGGGTTATGCCAAAGCTGGCGGAAACTATGCCGGTCAATTCTACCCCACGCAACTTGCTATAGAAAAGGGATACAATCAAGTGATTTGGACGGACGATACCAGTCATGAGTTTATAGAAGAAGCTGGCGCCATGAATATTTTTGCCCGCATTGGAGACACCTTGATTACGGCTCCAACGAGCGACCGTATTTTAGATGGCATCACCAGAAAAAGCCTTATTGAAATTGCCGAAAAAGAGGGAATTGCTGTGGAAGTAAGACGTTTTTCCGTAAAAGAATTGGTTGCTGCCGCAGAAAATGGCACCTTGAAAGAACTCTTCGGGGCTGGTACGGCTGCCGTTATTTCCCCTATTGCGGGATTTGGCTACAATGGAAAGGACTATGACTTGCCCGAACAGGACGATAGCTATGCTACTAAGTTGAAAAAGATAGTGACCGACATACAATACAACCGATCCAAAGATCCTTTTGGATGGCGAATGAAAGTATAGGAAAAGGACTCTGATAAGTCCTTTTTTATTTTTCCAAAATGGAGGCTATATCCGGCTTGAAATAATTGGGGCCTTTAAGAACCTTGCCGTCCTCGCGGTAGATAGGTTCGCCATCGTCACCCAACTTACTCATGTTGCTGCGTTGAATCTCGTTAAAGACTTCTTCAATTTTATATTGCAGGCCATGTTCTATGATGGTTCCACAGAGAATATACAACATGTCTCCCAGTGCATCGGCAACCTCTATTAAGTCATCATTGTTAGCTGCTTCCAGATATTCTTCATTTTCTTCCCGCATTAATTTATACCTGAGCATGTTTTTCTCCAATCCTAAACTAGCTAGTGGCGATTCCTTATACCCCAACTTGAAAGCCGTATGAAAGGCCTTAACTGCTTCTATCTTATCTTTCATTGTTAAATTCTTACTATTAAGTGTTGTTTATTGAATATGTTTCATAGTATTTGGTTAATTTTACCTAAAATTAAGGATATGTTTACAAAAGGGCAATGGCTATTTGGTATTTTATTTTTTTTGGCTTTCGTGCTGGTCATGGTCTATGCCTACAGAAAAGATCTTAGACTACACAGGCGCTACTATACAGGTACCATCTGGATTTTACTAGCCTTTATTTCATTTATCTTAATGATTGTAGCAGTGAAATTTTTATTCACCTAGTTTGTCTTCTACTGTTTACTTATTTCCTTCTATTTCATTCAAGCAACAAATTTAGTATCTTTGAGAGAACTAAACTTATTCCCTATGAAGTTCTTAAAATTCCTTTTATTAATTTTATTGGTTATTGTCATTGGGTTGGCCATTTATATAGCTGTCCAACCTAATTCTTTTGAAGTAACCCGAGAAAAAACAATTGATGCTCCTGCATCGGTGGTGTACGATAACTTGATCGATTATAAAAAATGGCCCAATTGGTCGCCTTGGTTAGAAAAGGAACCCGATATGACACTTTCGTTTCCTGACCAAACAGCGGGTGTTGGCGGATCCTATTCTTGGGAAGGAAAAGATGGTAAAGGAAAAATGACCACAGTAAGTACCGAACCCAACGCATCCATAAGCCAGAAAATTCAGTTTGACGATTATGAACCTTCGGATATCAATTGGACATTGGAGCCAACCGAAGATGGTAAAACCAAAGTAAGTTGGAGCATGAGCAGCGATAAAATTCCTTTCATGTTTAAAGGCTTTGCTGCTTTCATGGGAGGATTTGACAAGATGATAGGACCCGATTTTGATAGGGGCTTAGAATTATTGGATAGTGTGGCTGTGGCCGATACTAAAAAGTATTCCATAGAAGTTCAAGGAGTAACCACTCACGGCGGTGGCTTTTACCTATACAATACAACTTCGGCCAAAATTACCGATATGGAGCCCAAAATGAGCGAGATGATGGGAGCACTCCATATATATGCTCGATCCAACAATATTACGATGGCCGGCGCTCCATTTACCAATTATTTGAACTGGGATGAAGCAAATGGCACAACCACTTTTTCCTGTTGCTACCTAACAACCGATAGGGTTATCACAACTAACAACGATATTCTTACTGGACAATTGGAACCTTTTAAAGCCGTAAAAACCGTCCTTAATGGCAATTACGAACATTTGAAAGAAGCGTGGGACAAAGCTATGGCATACATCCCTGCCAATGGCCTTGAGTTTGCTGAAAACGGCCCCATGTTGGAAGTCTACCCAACAGATCCCTCCCAAGAACCTAATCCAGCGAATTGGGTTACAGAGATTTATATTGCAGTAAAATAATTCTACTATAGAAGTTTACTAATGCCATTCCTCTGAATGGCATTTTTTATTTATATTCGTTATTCAAATATCCAAATGAAACAGGCTTTATTGGTTTTTTTAGGAGGTGGATTTGGAAGCGTTTTACGCTTTTTGATTGGCAAGTTTCTCAATTCACCTGAGAGCGGAATTCCTTATGGAACTTTTGCGGCCAACATCCTTGGCAGCCTTTTCATTGGAATTATCTTAGGTTTAGCGGCAAAAAGTGAGAGCCTTACTTCCAACCAAACCTTACTATTGGCCACTGGTTTTTGTGGGGGCTTCACCACCTTTTCTACATTTGCCTATGAGAATCATGTGTTTCTGAAATCTGGTGATTTTTCTTCATTTGCCATTTACACCATAGCCAGTTTTATTATTGGGTTTCTAGCTGTATTTCTAGGTATTTACCTAACGAAAGCATAAATACGGAATTATGCGTATGGTTTCACTTTGAGATTATTAGGATTTTATGGAACATAAACCATTAAACCTAATTTATCATGAAAGAAATCCTGTTTACTGTTGCATTTTTAACGGTTTTGTTTACCAATGCACAAACAATTCTCATTGTTGATAATAACAGTAACATTAACACATCACCTGCTCACGTTTTCAACACTTTTTCGTTGGCCGCCGCCGCTAATGGCGACATCATTTATGTTCAACCATCTGAAACAGCTTATGGCAATGTAAGCATAAACAAAGAGCTAACTGTTTACGGTATAGGACATACTCCTGAAATGAATGCAGGAAGAAATGCTACTTTTGGAAGTATTACCATATCAAGTAGCAATGTTAAATTGGCTTGGGTTGAATCAACAACCAATGTTTCCATTACTGGTACCACCAGCAATGTTACTATTGAAAACAATTTCCTGAACAGAGTATTTTACCCTTGGTTGCACCCAACTGATTTTGAACTTATTTTTTGAATACTTTTACTCCCGCTTCTACCTTAAGTGGTAAATAATTTTCCCTAGGTACTATAGGACAGGAATACTTTTCATTGTAGGCACAATAAGGATTATATGCTTCATTGAAATCAATTTTCAATTCATTGCCCTTCGGAATTCTGCACTCCACGTAACGACCACCACCGTAACTCTCTTCACCATTGGTATCATCCAAAAATGGCAGAAAAAGATAATCTACATACTCTTCTTTGGTCATCAACTCTAAACTCTGGTAGATATTCAGTTTATAGCTTAACCCCTTTAACTTAAAACTCACAACCCCATACTTCACATAGTCTGGTAAACGGCTTGTAGTTGTTTTCATTTTGAACGGTTTCTCATCAGGAGTTCGTTCAAGCGTTGCAATAACTACATAAGCGGAGTCAAAAGGAAAAAAATCAAGCCCTTCAAAATGTTTCAAATCTTTTTCCTTCAAAGGCGATTTAGACGCATCTTTGAACTCACTGTTCATTTTTTTTTGCCAGGCCGTCTCACCTTCAACCATTTTCTTTTCTTGGGCACAGGAGAAAAATGTGAACGTAAAAATCAGAAGAATAAAGAGGTGTTTCATTTTTTAAAAAATTTCCCGTACAAGATAAAAGATTTTTAGTTAGCTTTGGAGAACAAAATTTGACATCTCATGATTAGAGTCACATCCTATACCTGCATTAAAACCGATCAAACCTTTGAAAGGAAGAGGGATATGTTGTGATACTAAGACTATTGATAAATACAATCTTAAAACGTCCAACTTCCTAGTTGGACGTTTTATTTTTATAACACCTAACCAAGCATGAAAAAATTAATACACTACTACATTGGCACCTTTGCCGGCCTTTCCAAGGAAGTTTGGTGGCTAGCCTTAGTAACCTTCATCAACCGGTCGGGAACCATGGTTATTCCCTTTTTGTCCCTTTACCTGACTGATGATTTGGGATTTTCACTAGACAAACAAGTGGCTTGGATCATGAGTGCCTTTGGGTTGGGTTCCGTGATTGGCTCTTGGATTGGAGGAAAACTGGCTGACCGGGTTGGGTTTTATAAGGTCATGGTCGTAAGCTTGATGGCCACAGGTTTTTTGTTTATTGGTCTTCAATACCTAAAAACCTTTGAATCTCTATGCCTAGGTATTTTTATCACGACCCTTATTGCCGATACTTTTAGACCCGCCATGTTTGTGGCAATGAGCGCTTACAGCAAACCCGAAAACAAAGCCCGTTCGGTCACTTTAATCAGACTTGCCATCAATCTTGGGTTTTCTGCCGGACCTGCTATTGGCGGACTCATAATTGCGCATCTAAGCTATGCAGGCCTTTTCTGGGTAGACGGTATCACTTGTATCTTGGCTACTTTACTATTTATTAAGGTATTAAATCCAAGAGTAGCCAAAACATTGGACAACCATAGTGTGGAAAATCCCCGATCGGTTTATAAAGACAAGCCTTTTTGGATCTTTTTTGCAGGAATGATATTATTTGGCATGGCCTTTTTACAATATTTTTCAACTATTCCATTGTATTACAGGGATGTTCATTTACTATCCGAACCCACAATTGGTTTGCTCATGGGAATGAATGGTTTCTTGATTTTCCTGCTTGAAATGCCCGTAATCAAATGGCTTGAAAATTCAAAATACTCTAAGGTAGGCTTGATTCTATTTGGAGCTCTTTTAACGGCCCTCAGTTTTATTGTGCTGGATGTAACTTCATGGGCGGGTGTACTCATTATAGGTATGCTCTTTATGACCATAGGTGAAATGGTTGCTTTTCCTTTTGCCAATGCCTTTGCGGTAGAAAGAGCAAGGCATGGAAGACAAGGTGAATACATGGCTTATTTTACTATTACCTTTTCCTTTGGACACATTTTTGGACACAACCTAGGGATGCAATTTGTATCTCTGCTAGGATTTGACGCCACTTGGTATATTATGGCAGGAATAATGCTTATAAGCGCTGGGTTGTTTTGGCTACTGAAGCGGCGTGTAAAATTGGAATAGCATTCTTAAAATTACAAGGGCTTGATAGGGCCATTTCTAACTATGTCGGACAAAACAATTTGTGTTTTGGTTTCACCATAGACAATGAATTGGTCTATCAAGCGTTCCAAGTGTTTTTGGTTTTTAATACTCACGACCATAACAATATTTTCATCACCGGTAATGCGATAACAGTTAATTACCTCATCATACGTTTTTACTTTATCAAGAAACGGTTTTAGCTTGCCCATAAAGGCTCGTAGCGTAATAATTGCTTTTAATTGATAACCTACTTCGTATGGAGAGACCATGGTTTTATAGCCTTCAATAATGCCTGAATCTTCCATTTTTTTGATGCGCTCGGAAACCGCTGGCGAGCTTATCCCTACTTGACGTCCAATATCGGTATTAGATTGCCTTGCATTGGTTTGCAAGCACTTAAGTATGCCCCAATTAATCGAATCCATAAACTTTAAAGTTATTTTTAAAATAAATTAAATATTTAATGTAAATATACGGTTTTGCTTTAAATATTTAATTTCAATCTGCTTACTTGTTAGTAATTTTGATAAAAATGCTAGAGAAAACATGCTATCCAGTATCCCGTCCCATTTACCTAATTTACCAATCTATAAGAAAGCCTTAGAGATTGTAATTTTATCGCGTAGCATTTCGGCTTATCTTAATTATGACTTCATGAATCTGAATTCGGATGGCTCCGAAAATAAGCATATTTACTTTTCTGGTGATATTGTTCAGCAATCGGTTTCTCTGGCTCCTGAAATTGAAAAAGCTGAAAAAGAGAACTTTCCGGACCAAAAACATAAGCATGCATCTACATTACTGGAACTTACCAACAGGCTGTACAAAAGCTGTATCCGACTTGAGTATTCCAACAGTGATGGAAAAGATTACCTTTCTATTTTGAGAAGCGAGCTAAAAGCCTTTAGGAAATTGCAACGTTCTTGGATGCTAAATTTCTAATCCTGTTATCTATTTTTCCCAAAACGCCGTAGCGACATTAAGGCTGCGCAAAGTACCCTGTTTCTTGGATTGATGCTTCTCCATTAACGATAGGATTGCATTCAATGTTTTCAGGGCTTTCACAATGTAAGGGCCTTTGTTGAGCATGATACATTCTGTTCGAACAGACATGGCGGCATCCGTGACCTCAGCCCTACTGGCAATGCCTTTCTTGGCCAAGGATTCCAAAACTTGAGTTGCCCAGATATTGGGGATGAGTGCTGCTTCGCAAAGCCACATAATTTCTTCCTGAACCTCCGAAAGTCGCTCGACGCCCAACTCTACTGCCAAATCGCCACGAGCCGTCATGATCCCTATCGTTGGACTTTCCATGGCTTTAAGAATAAGATAAGGAAGGTTTTGAAATGCCTCCTTATTTTCAATTTTTAAAACCATTCCCAAATCCCCCCTTTGCCGCTTTTGGAGTTCCTCTTGCAAACGAGCTACATCTGCTGCATTTCTCACAAAGGAAAAGCCTACAATATCGGCATGAGAACAAATAAAGTCCAGATTGCTTATGTCTTCATCGGTAAGCGAAGGCAAGTTCAAATAAGTATCAGGTAAATTAATCCCTTTTTCGGTTTTAAGTTTGCTTCCTTTAGGATTGGTATTCAAAATTTTTATTTTGAGTGCATTTTGCTCTTTTCGCTCAATGATTCCTTCTATCTTACCGTCATCAAACAATATGCCTTCTCCTTCTTTAGCATCGTCTATCACAGAAGCGATAGTGCACGTAACCACTGCTGCAAACTCGTCTTTAGCCTGAAAATTTTTCACCTTTTTAACCAATAAAATGGTATCTCCGACAAAGACTTTGGTTTCGCTGACTCCTTTCAACTTCTTTTTAATAAAAATCTTATGGGTTCTAATTTTAGGTCCAGCCAAATCCATATATACAGAACAAGGTTTGTTCAACTTCCTAGAAGCTTTTTTTAGGTTCTCCACCATAGCTTTCCAAACTTCCAAAGAGTCATGCGAACAATTAATTCTAGCAATATTCATTCCTGCCTCCAGAAGTTCGGACAAAAAAACCGTATCGGCACCTTGGGACGGCAAGGTGACCATAATACCCTGCTTGTTGAGATGTTCCCCAAAAAGTCTTAGCGTATTTTTCTTCAAATAATCGCCACTTTCCTTATAGCTTATTGGATGACGTCCAAATTCATACTTTCCAGAAAATGGCACCTTAATGTGGGCGCTTAACAAATACAGGATATTCTCCACATTGGCCAGAACATGTCTTTCGGCGTGACTTAGCGAGCTTATACCCAAAGCCGTCAAATCACTTTGAATTTCAGTTAGGTCAAAGGTTCTAAGCTTCAGATACCTAAGAAAGTTAAGAGCATTGTACTTGTAATTGGGATGTATGTTATGCAACAAATCCGCATGGCTCTCTTCCACCTGCAAGAGCGAATTCCTAACCAAAAGAAGTTTCTTTACAATTTCATCTTCTGTTTTGAAGACTGATGTACTCATACCTAAACTATTTAACACAAAAGTAGATACAAGGAAACATAAAAAAGCAAACAAAAATCAGCTTCCGAAGGATTTAACAGTAAATTAAACATTACCGCCCATAGACCATTCAAAACCAACTGATTTTAAGATAATTTTAATGGTTTTTGAGATCGTTTTTTGTATGTTATAGATGAACCAAAAAACAAATGACATGGGAATATTTAATGACAAAAGAAAGTTTAAAAGGACAAAGGAACAAACAAACCCTA
>JAGQZG010000238.1 GCA_020435705.1 Mangrovimonas sp. | reverse complement strand
GGTACAATTTGAATCTGAACCCGAAAATGAAGCGTTATTTGAAACCAAAAACCAGCATACTACCTATCAAGTTTTCAATAAGTATATTGTGAGTTCCATGAAATCAAGTATGTTGATTATTGATCAGAATAAAGCACATCAGCGCATTTTGTATGAAGAATACTTGAAACAAATGACCATGAAGGAAACCATGAGCCAGCAACTGCTCTTTCCTTTGGTTTTTGATTTTAATGTGCGGGATGTAGAATTGCTCAACTCGGTAAAAGAAGATTTGGAACATACAGGATTGGTATTTAAAACCGTTTCTAAAGAAAGTGTGGAAATCTCGGGTATACCGGTAAATATTAAAGAAACTGAAATAGGAGATTTGTTGGAGCAATTAATTAGTGATGTGGAAAATGAAGTGCCAGAGAGTAATTTCAGTGCCATTGACCTGTTGGCAAAATCTATGGCGAAAACATTGGCTATTAGGAATGGAGTGAGTTTGTCTAATATAGAACAGGAGCATTTGGTGAATTCACTTTTTGCCTGTAAAGAGCCTACCGTTTCTCCATTCAATAAAACCACGTTTGTAAACGTTTCACCTGAAGAGTTGGATAAAAAATTTATGTAATGTACAGACTGACCGATACCGTTAAACATTTGATTATTATAAACGTTCTAATGTTTATTGGGACTTTAGTTATAGGCAATGGAGAGCTTTTTTATAAACTGTTTGCCCTCTATTTTCCTATGAACGAACTGTTTAAGCCCTGGCAAATATTTACGCACATGTTTATGCATGGGGGGTTTGCACACATTTTCTTTAACATGTTTGCCCTTTGGATGTTTGGAACCGTAGTAGAGCAGCAGTTGGGAGCCAAAAAATTCATCTTTTTTTATATCTCCTGTGGGTTAGGTGCTGCCTTGATTCAGTTGGGTTTCTACTATTTTCAGTTTTCACATGAAATGTCCTATTTAACCAATGCTGGGTTTGATAAAACAAGTATTATTGATACTCTGAAATCTGGATATAATATGTATGACAGAAGATGGGAACAAGTTCTGACGGAAGATCAATTGGCTAATTTTGTAGGCTCGTTCAATGCTTCAATGGTTGGAGCTTCTGGTGCAATTATGGGAGTTTTGGTAGCTTTTGGTATGTTGAATCCTGAAGCTAAATTGATGCTTATTTTCTTGCCCATACCTGTTAAAGCGAAATACTTTATTCCTGCAATAATCGGGTTGGATTTAATTTCAGCCGTTACGGGGCATTCGTTCTTTAGTCCGAGCAATACAGCCTATGCGGCACACGTTGGCGGTGCATTAACTGGATTTCTGATCATGTGGTTTTGGAAAAAGAATCAGTTCAATAAGAATCGTTGGGATTTATGAGTCTTGCACGAGACATACAAGATGGGTTTGCCAAGTTGAGCGCACTGGAGAAAATCATCTTGGCCAATGTACTTGTTTTTATTCTATTCTCTTTATTGACGCTTCCAGGCGCTGCCATTGGTTTAGGGCAGTTCTTTGAATCATTGACATTACCTAGTAAATGGTCGTTATTCCTAAAACAGCCTTGGAGTATCGTTACGTATGCTTTCTTACATTTCGGATTTTTGCATCTATTTTTTAATATGCTCTGGTTATTTGTATTGGCCAGATTTTTTTCTAATGTTTTTGATTATAAAATTGGCCTCAAAGTTTACTTTCTGGGAATCTTAGCTGGAGGGATTTTGTTTTTATTGATTTACAGCCTATTCCCAACTCTTTTACCCACTACTAAATTAGTTGGTGCCTCTGCAGGTGTTAGAGCGCTGCTTATTTTTTTGTGTGCTTATATGCCTCTTATGGATATGCAACTCTTGGTGTTTAGGATAAAGCTATGGCATGTAGGATTGTTTGTTGTTTTAATGGATGTATTGGGTCTTTTTTCAACAAATATTGGTGGGAATATCGCACATTTTGGCGGTACCTTAACAGGGTATTTTTATGCCTTACAATTGAAAAAAGGACAGGATATGGGCAAAGGTTTTGATACTGCTTTGGTGACTCTGGAGAATCTTTTTAAAAGAAACAAAAAAAATAAGCTGAAAACGGTTCATAAGGGTTCCAAAAAGATGGCCGGCTATACTAAAGAAGAATTTCAGGAGTTTAATACCCAGAAGCGTGTAGACTTAATTCTGGACAAAATAAGTAAAAGCGGTTATGATAGTTTGACCCAGGAAGAAAAAGAGTTTCTGTTCAAGGCGGGGAAATAGATGAAAAACCTTAAGGGCATAGATAAAATTATTTTTGTTGTCAATTCTATTTTGGCCTTTGTTTTACTGCTTTCCTATATTTTGCCACTGTTTCCTCCCAAATCTTTTCCAGTATTTTCAGTGCTCAGTTTAGGGGTGCCATTTTTAATCATTGTCAATGCGGTTTTCTTTCTTTATTGGCTGTTAAAGGTTAAAAAGCAAATGATATTATCGCTCTTTGCGTTGCTTTTAGGCTACTGGTTTTTTGGGTCGCTATACAAGTTTTCTTGGTCTTCCCAAAAAGAGGTTGAACATGATTTTACGGTCATGAACTACAATGTGAGGCTCTTTAATTTGTACGATTGGATCAAAGACAAAAATACGGATGAAAGTATAGGATCCCTTATCAAGAAAAGCAATCCAGATGTTTTGACCTTACAAGAGTATCGTCCTGATACAGATGTGGATTTTTCGCAGTATAAATATAAGTTTGAAAAACTCTCCGGAAAAAAAGTAAAGAACGGCCAAGCTATTTTTTCTAAGTATCCTATTGTTAATTCGGGGTCTGTGGAATTCCCGAACACGTCCAATAATGCTATTTTTGCTGATATCGTGAAAGATACCGACACGTTAAGGATTTACAATGTACACTTGCAATCATTGAAAATAAATGCGGATGTGGAACAGCTTAAGAATGAAGATTCCGAACGGCTTTTTAAACGGGTGGGTACCACGTTTGAAATGCAGCAATCCCAAGCCGAACTTTTTCTGGAACATAAAAAGAACTGTCCTTACAAGATGATTGTTAGTGGCGACTTTAACAACACGTCTTATTCCTACGTATACAAGAAAATAAAAGGAGATTTACAAGACGCCTTTAAGGTTTCGGGCAATGGGTTTGGCCGAACTTACGATTTTAAATTCTTCCCCATTCGCATTGATTTTATTCTTTCTGATGCGTCTATAGAAGTGAAACGGTTCAAGACTTTTGACGATCATTTTTCCGACCATTATCCGGTCATGGCTTTTTTTGAATTGTCTAAAGCAGAGTAGGACTTGCTTGGTTTTTAAGGTAGTTAACCGTATTGGGGCC
>JAGQZG010000237.1 GCA_020435705.1 Mangrovimonas sp. | reverse complement strand
TTGCTCATTTTGACAATATTCCCTCCAAATTGGTAACTTTCTTCCCAATGAAATCCTAATTCGTCTTCGTTTAACAGGGTTTTATCTGTGGCATCAAATAATTTGATTCGTAGATCTGCCTTTGAGATTTCACAGATAAGCTTGGCCGTAGTAACTGTATAATTATCCTCGTTATCATCAATCTGAAGAAAATTATACCCTGTGCTGGCATATTTGGTTATTGCATAAGAGAAATCGCTTTCAAAAGTCCCTGTTGTAGTATATCGAAATCTAAAAACACTATCTCTTACGATGGTCAACTCTAAAACGACATCATTTTCAGTATAAAAATGAAGGGTGTCAACATCTTTTTTAAAAGAGATAACTCTTGTTGGAAACAGGTTTCCTTTTTGTTCTAATTCAGTATTGGTAATCATAAATAAAACGTTGCTGGGTACAAAAAAAACACAAGTTTAAATAAATTAAAACAATTGTTTTAATCATTTATTAACTACAACGTTTTAGTTGTGTTATTTTTCATACTTAAGAGCTATCATTCCCAATGGAGGTAATGAAATTTCGGTGGAATACGGTCTAAAATGCCAAGGAGATTTTTTTGCTGAGAGTTCCTTATTCTTGAATTTTCCAGTGCCATTGTATTTTTTTTGATCACTATTGAACACTTCCCTTAGATTTCCTTTTCTAGGAAGGCCTATTTTGAAGTTGTCCCTGGGAATAGGTGTCATATTTAAAATCACTACTACATCATCTTCCTCTTTATGGCCTTTTCTTAGATATACCAAGGTAGAATTTTCATAATCGTTGTAATCTATCCATTCAAAACCTTCACCTGAAAACTGTTTTTCGTATAATGCCGGTTGTTTTCTGTAAAGCGAGTTTAAATCTTTTATCAAATTCTGAATTCCTTTATGGACTTCGTAATCAACCAAATGCCACTGGATACTTTGCTGAAAATTCCATTCGTCATTTTGACCTATTTCGGCACCCATGAAAAGCAAATTGGTTCCCGGATGCGTGAACATGTAAGAATAGAGCAATCTCAAATTGGCAAAACGTTGCCACTCGTCTCCGGGCATTCTTCCTAAAATAGAATGTTTGCCATATACCACTTCATCATGGGATAATGGCAACATAAAATTCTCAGTAAACGCATAGGTCATGGAGAAGGTTATATCATTCTGATGATGGCGTCTGTAAATAGGTTCTTTGGCAAAATATTGTAAGGTATCGTGCATCCAACCCATCATCCATTTCATGCCAAAGCCCAAACCACCCAAATAAGAGGGTCTTGTAACACCCGAAAACGCTGTTGATTCTTCAGCAATAGTTTGAACATCAGGGAAGTTACCATAAACAGCTTCATTCATTTCTTTCATAAAATCTATAGCTTCCAAGTATTCCCTTCCACCAAACATATTGGGCTCCCATTCGCCTTCTTCTCTTGAATAATCCAAATACAGCATAGAAGCTACGGCATCAACCCGCAAACCATCTACATGGTACTGGTCAAGCCAAAACAAAGCATTACTAATAAGAAAAGATTTAACTTCATTTCTTCCATAATTAAAAATCAAACTCTTCCAATCAGGGTGGTACCCTTTTCTTCTATCGGGGTGTTCATAAAGACAAGACCCATCAAAAAAGCCCAACCCATGGGCATCTTCAGGGAAATGGGATGGCACCCAATCCAGAATCACTCCAATGCCGTTTTGATGTAGCTTGTCTACCAACAACTTGAATTCTTCCGGATAGCCAAAGCGTGAGGTAGGCGCAAAATAGCCCGTTAACTGATAGCCCCAAGAGGGGTCGTAAGGATATTCCATGATAGGCATGAACTCTACATGCGTAAACTTCATTTCTTTGAGATAGGCCACTAAATCTTCTGCCAATTCAACATAGGAAAGGCTTCTGTTTTCTTCAATATTCCGTTTCCATGAACCTAAATGGACTTCATATACTGAAAACGGGGCATCCAGTTTGTTATGGTCTTTTCTAGATTTCATCCATTTGGTATCTTTCCAAGCATAAGGCTCGTCCCAAACTATGGAAGCCGTTTTTGGCGGATGCTCGCAACGTCTTGCATACGGATCGGCCTTTTCGGTTTTGATATCGTTGTTATGACTTTGGATTTTATATTTATAAAGATTGCCTTTGCCCACGTTCGGGATAAAGCCTTCCCAAATGCCACTGCTATCCCAACGTACATTGAGTTGGTGCTCCCCTTCTATCCAATAGTTGAAATCCCCAATCACGGAAACGGCTTTGGCACTTGGCGCCCAAACGGCAAAGTAAGTACCGCTTTCTCCCTCTAAAGTCATCATATGGGAACCAAATTTTTCATACAATCTGTAATGTTTTCCTGCTTTGAAAAGATTGATATCGAAGTCGGTGAATTTACTATGTGCTATAACGTTTCCCATGTAATTAAAGATTTATGATATTAGAGATTCCCTTAAGAGGAATGATGGCCCATCGTGGTCTGGAATTGAGTTCGTAGCCCAATTCATAAACTGCTTTTTCCAACAGGCAGTATTTTAGTATAAAAATGCGTTCTTGACTATAGCCAATATTCACATTGGCATCTTGGATGTTCAGTATATACGTTTCATAAAACACTCCAACCATATATCGGAACAAAAGTTCGGCGGCTTTGAACAAATCCTCTTGGGAATATCTGTATTCTGATGTATTGTTAAACAATGTGGCATAGATGGCATAATGGAAAGAACGGAACAAGCCAGCCACATCTTTAAGAGGTGGTTGTTTCACTTTTCTGTCCCGGATGGTACTTTCTGGCTCTCCTTCAAAATCCAAAATATAAAAATCGTCCTCATGCACCAGAATTTGCCCCAAGTGGTAATCGCCATGCAATCTAATGCGTTCTCCTTTTAATTTGGTCCAATCGAAGGTCGTAAAACGAATTCGTATCTCATTTTTATGATCGAGAAATTCTTTGGCTAAATCCAAGGCCATACCATCCAATTTATGAAAATTGTTCTCCACGGCGTTCAGCCTGTTTTGGAATTGATAAATCATCCTATTCTTTAGCCACACAGTATAGTCCCCATTGAAATGTGTTGGCGTGAATGCGGTGTCTTCAAATTCAGACCCTAAAGCCACATGCATTTCGGCCGTGCGCTTGGCTAACGTTTGAAGTTTTAAAAACAAATTAAGCCCCACCCAATCAATAATTTGCGGAGGTATATCCCTAATACTCTGCCTAGTAAAAAGTTCTATATCAGGAAGGAGGTGAACATTTATTTTTTTGTGTTCCAAGTTCATGAACACTTTGTGAAGTTCTTTTAGAAAATAATCCCA
>JAGQZG010000236.1 GCA_020435705.1 Mangrovimonas sp. | reverse complement strand
CTTGCCACTTCTCTTCTTACGGAATCAAAACAGGAAAGAATAATAGCTTCGGGAGTGTCATCAACAATAATCTCAACCCCCGTTGCGGCTTCAATAGCACGGATATTTCGACCTTCACGGCCTATGATTCGTCCTTTTACATCATCGGATTCAATATTGAAAACAGACACACAGTTGTCTATGGCTTCTTCTGTTCCAATACGTTGGATTGTATTTATAACTACTTTTTTTGCTTCTTGCTCAGCCGTTAATTTGGCTTCTTCCATGGCGTTTTGAACAAAAGACATCGCTTCATTCTTTGCTTCGCCCCTTAGGGACTCAACCAATTGTTCTTTAGCTTCTTCAGCAGACAAACTGGAAATAACTTCCAATTGTTCTATTTGACTCTTGTGCAAGCGATCCAATTCTTCTTGCTTTTTCTCCATGATTTGAACTCTGTGATCATAGTCCTTTAGCTTTTCTTCAAGCTCTGAATTAAGCTTTTTACTTTTGGCAAGTTCAGAAGACACTTGGGATTCTTTGTCGCGGGTTCTTTTTTCGGCTTCCGCCATTTTCTTATCCCGAGATAAGATTACTTTTTCGTGTTCAGCTTTTAGTTCAATAAACTTTTCCTTCGCTTGAAGTATTTTGTCTTTTTTTATTGATTCTCCCTCAGATTTAGCTTCCTTAAGAAGATTATCTGCTTCGCTTTTAGCTTGTTTTACAAGCTTGGATGCATTGTTTTTCTCGATAACCTTGGCCACAATATAGCCAATTATCAAGCCAACAACCGCACCCACAACACCTATTATAATTGGGTCCATAGAAATTTAGTTTATGTATATAAAAAAGCCTGCACCAGTTTAAAATTTTGTATAAACTCCTTAAAAACAAGTTTAGGGCTAACAGATTGATCAAGTATCCCGTAAACGGGCGCGCTTTTACAACCTAAACTCACCCTTTTTAAAGAATTATCGTTGAGTTTATCAAAAAAAATAACTAATGCAGGCAGTAACTTTTACTTATTTTAAAGAACTTCAAGAGTTTAAATGTTCTTCCAAAAGGGCGTTAAGCGCTGTTAACTTCTCTTCCATGAGAACATTTACGTTTTGTTTATCTATTGTTTTCTGTTCCACTTGGGAAGCAAACTGCAAAGCGCACATGGCCAATACATCTTGCTTATCCTGTACAGAATAACTCTGCTCAAACTGCTTTATCATGGCATCAATTTTCTTGGCTGCCTTTCTCAATCCTTCCTCTTGGGAAGCTTCAATAGTTAGCGGGTACACCCTGTTGGCTATTGAAATTTTTATCTTGAGCTTTTCTGACATATTTTTCAAAACACTATTCCGAAAGCTGGGCTATACAGTGGTCAATCTCACGGATTAGTGCATTTATTTTGAGCTTTGTTTCTCTCTTATTTTCGTCACTGCCAAGCAAGCTATTTGCAACTTTTAAAGTCTCGTATTGCTCCTGCCAAGATATGATTTCTTGGTTTTTGTTGGAGATTTGTTGTTGACATACCTCAATTTCCTGTTGCAACTCCAAGCACTTTATTTTTAATTGCTTATTAAGCTGAAGTACCTTCAATATTTTCTGTTCCAAGGAACTGACACTGTCTTCAATTTGACTCATTGGCAAATCACCTACTTGTTAGGCAAATTTAGCATACCTAAATAAAAATAGCAATTGTTTTTCATAAAATTTATAATTGTGCGTTAATATTTAGGAACTCCAATGCTTTAAACTAACTTTGGTTCACAGAGTTGCGTAAATTCGCACAAATTCATATTTTCGCATGAAGCCACCTATTATGAAAAAGCTCCTGTACATCTTAACCATTTTATGCCAAACCTCGCTCCTGGCCCAAACCAATTACCCTCAAGACTATTTTATTGATCCATTGGACATCAATCTGGTCTTGGCGGGAACATTTGCCGAGTTGAGAGCCAACCATTTTCATTCAGGTTTGGACATTAAAACCCAACAAAGGGAAGGTCTAAAAGTATATGCCTGTGCCGATGGATTTGTGAGTAGAATTAAAATATCCCATGGTGGCTATGGCAAAGCCCTTTACATCACCCATCCTAATGGATACACTACAGTATATGCGCATTTACAGAAGTTTGCCCCTAAAATTGAAGCCTACATAAAAGAACATCAATATGGGCAAGAAAGTTATGAAATAGAAGTGTTTCCTGGCGCCGTAGAACTGTTGGTAAAGCAAGGTGATGTAGTTGCTTACAGCGGGAATTCCGGAGGCTCTGAAGGGCCACATCTTCATTTTGAAATTCGTGACAACGAAGAAAGACCTATTAATCCCATGCTCTTTGGTATTGACATTAAGGATACGACCAAACCAATCATCAAAGAAGTGTATGCTTATCCCATTAGTGACGACGCCCACATAAACCAAACCAATGAAATGTGCAAACTCAGGTTAATCCCTCAACAAAATGGCGATTACACCGTTGAAAACATCACTGCTTTTGGTACGATTGGATTTGGAATTGTTTCAACGGACCGACAGGATCTGGCAGCCAATAATAACGGCCTGTATGATATTGAAAGCTTTTTCAATGGGCAACCAAATTTCGAAATTGAGTTTTCCAGATTTTCTTTTGCCGAAACATCGCATCTCAACCGTTATATAGATTACGGCGTTTATAAAACCAAAAAGCAACGTATCCAAAAGCTTTTTGTTGAAAAAAACAATCCCCTAAGCTTGTACAGGAACCTTGATAATAACGGTTTTTTGAGAATAGAAGACAGCACGACTTCTGTTTATAAAATTAGAGTGAAAGACTACAAAAACAACGATTGCTGGCTTACCCTCAACATTAAAGGTATGAAAGCCGCAGACATTAAAAAGAAGGAGACTCCAAAATCAAACTATTATATTTATGCTGACCAAACCACTACGCTATCAAAAGACAACGTAACCGTGACCATATACCCCAATACTTTTTATGACGATTTCCCAACAGATTTTGAAGTGAAAAGCGATACGGTTTTTATTAATGAAGATGTGTATCCCATGCAGAAATCCATGTCTATAGCTTATGATGTGAGTCAGTACGATGAACAAGACAAAAAACAGTTATACGTTGCCGAATTAGTGGGTTATTACAAAAAGCCCTACTATACTTCCACAAAGCATGAAGGCAATAAAATAATTGGCCTCACTAAATATTTGGGAACGTATGCGTTGGTAAAAGACAGTGTCCCACCAAGTATTACGCCTAACAATTTTGACGATGGAAAATGGCTTAGCAAGTACCGCTATCTTCAATTAAAAGTTGACGATAAAGAATCCGGTATTTCGAGCTATAGAGCTACAGTGA
>JAGQZG010000235.1 GCA_020435705.1 Mangrovimonas sp. | reverse complement strand
GCTTATAAGCTTACCAATGAAATAGGTTCTGATAAGAATGTATTTTTTCAATATTTAATACTCAACAGGGTTTATCACCAGTACGGCTATTTGGGAAAGTGGAAACAGGCACTTTCCTATGCTAAAAAAGATTTGGAGGTACTTCTGGATACCTTACCAGTAGAACACATTAGAGCACTTCGTATTTTTGACGATTTGGGTTATATCTATACCTTGCAAGGTGATCCTGAAAAGGCCAATGACTACTATGAAAAATCACACATACTTTATAGGAAATATCACCCAGGAGATAGTGCCGAGATATATGTGAACTCTGATAGAGTTGCTGAAAACTATAAAAGCTTGGGATTGCGACAAGACGAGTTTAGGTTGTTGAGCGCTGCCGAAAATTATTGGAACCACCTAAGCAGTCACAAAGAGGCTTTTTATCAACGGTTTATTACCTACAGAAAATTGGCTGATTGGTATAATTTTTATGGCGATTACAAGTTGGCCGAAAATTACTTGAACAAGCAGGAAAAATTGTTTGATTCGGTAAGTGTATTGCACAAAAAAACCGAACAGAAAGCTTTGGATAGAAGGGATTTGCTGGCTATTTATGCCGATTATATCCAACTTTATTACAATACTGAAGATTTCAACAAAGCGGAGGAGTATATCGCGCTTTCCAAGGATTTGCTTACGCACTCAAACAGGTATTACATATGGGATGTTAAGGGTGAAATAAACCTGTGTTTTCTGCAATCAAAATTACCTGATAATACGTTGGATGAATCTATTGGGTTTTTAAAACAGGCCATAGAGTTAGCATTGTCAAACAAGGAGCGGTTCTTTACAAACCCAACGCCTTATGAAATTGAATTAGCCAAGCGTTATAGCAATTCTGGTCTCTATCAAAAGGCTTTGGAAACGGTATCCGAGATATTAGAAAGTGAAACGCTTAATGACCATTTGAGGTTTCAACTCTATTGCCAAAAAGGGACGTTGCTTTCCCAATTGACTCATGATGGTCAAGCCTTGATAAGTTATAAGGAAGCAATCACGAGCATCTTAAAAAATCCTAAAAGCGTTTCAGATTTTTCAGCATTGACATTGGAACAGCTCAAAGCGTTTTATACCTATGATACGTTGGAAGGGATGCTGCAGATAGGTCATTTTTATCTTCAGCTGTACAGAAAAGAGCATCAGGTATCTGATTTTCAGAATGCTTTCAATAGTTACTTATTGGCGTCGGGTATGTTTTCCGAAATTTATATAGGCGATATCTACAATCCAAGATTGTTTAGGTTTTATAAAGAAATTGAACAGGGTTTGATCCATTGTTCTCTGCTGAAAAATGATTCTGCTATTGTTGATTCCAGTATAGAAGCCTTGGAAAACAATGCCTCCAAACTCACTTGGTCTAAGTTTGTTTACAACCAGACCAAACAACAACTGAAAGTGCCAGATAGTATTTTGAATGTTGAATTGAAATTGAAATCACTCATAAACTATTACCAAACCAAGATTTATGAAGCGAAAGAGGAGAGCAATTTACCTCCTGATTCGTTGAGCCGAAGGATAACAGATTTGAACGGTAAGTTAAGAAAGCATCAGGAATTTGTTAGGGAGAATTACAGTAATTATTATACTAGGAGCAGTGGCCACTTCAGCATTGAAGCTTTGAAGCAGCAACTTAATGAGGATCAATTGGTGGTTAAATTTTCATTTATTGATACTGATTTATTCGCTTTTGTTATTGACAAAAAACAAAGTGCTATACTCCAATTAAGTGATAAAACAGACATTAAAATGAGCATAGCAACTTATGTTAAAGACCTCTCTGTATTTGATTCGGAAATTAGAATTCCTAAAGAATTATCGTCTTTAGCCAAAAAGCTCTTGGAGTTCAACAAGAATCAACTCACTATTCTTCCTGCCGAAACCCTAAACCTCTTGCCATTTGAAACTCTAATTCCTGATTATTTCAATTCGAATGTGGTCATTGGTTACAGTTCGTCATTAAACTTGTATCATGAGCAGTTAAAAACGGTTGAGGATAAAGAGAATTTAACTGTTGGTATTTTCACAGGACAAGATGAACATTCATTTTTAGGAGGCAACTATTTACCTTCTGTTTCAAAGGAAATCAATGTAATATCTAAAAACTGTCCGTCAGTGACATTTTATCAAGCCACTAAAGCCGATTTTCTGGCTCAAGCATCTTCATTTAAAGTGTTGCATTTAGCCATGCATTCTACTATAGACAACGAAAATCCGGAGTTGTCCAGTCTCAATTTTTACAATCAAGATCTTCTGGTTGGGGAACTTTACAACGAATCCATGGATTCGGATATGGTTGTTTTAAGTGCTTGTGATACTGGGAATGGCCAGATGTTTAATGGGGAAGGCATCCAAAGTGTTTCCAAGGCGTTTACTTATGCGGGTGTTCCTAGTACCGTGATGAGTTTATGGAAAGTTGATGATAAAGCAACGGCTATTCTTATGGGGTCTTTTTATAAATATCTTAACGCAGGAAAACCTAAAGATGTCGCTTTAAAATGGGCAAAGAGAGATTATGTGAATTCTACTATGGATAGTGAATTAAAACATCCTTACTACTGGTCGGGGTTTGTGATTTCAGGAAATGTAGAGCCCTTTAAAGTACAGGAAAACCATAGAAAATGGTGGCTTTCTTTATTGATTGTACCATTAGCAATTTTGTTTTTTTACAGAAAATCAAAGTTTGGAAAGTAAGTCTTTAGCTTTCGTATAATTGTAATTGGTGGAAGAAGTAGTGATCTCTTTCAATATATTTTTAGCCTTACTAACGTTATTATTTTTTAAATAAGCTAATGCCAAATACCAATTGCGTTTACTGGCCAGTTTATCGTTGAAGTTTTTGTGTTTTATAAATGCTTCTATGGCCAATGTTGTGTTGCCCATTTCTAAATAACAAATACCTTCATAAAACAATAATTCAGAATTGTTTGTAGTATGGTAAAGAGTGGAAAACAAGGCTTGTGCTTGGGCATATTGCTTGCTTTCATAGGCAATAAAGGCTTTTGTTAAAGTATCGGAAACATTCGTATCTCTAACAATTGGATGTGAAGTATTGCTGGCTACTGTATAATAGGTGTCGAAAAGTTTTTTAGGGGTAGCCGAATTGAAATTCCGCAGAATACTTACAGAAAGCAAGATAACTATTGAAGCGGCCACCAAATACCATGTGTTGCGCTTGTGTTTAGAAGAAATGGTTTTTTCTACGTGTTGCAGCTGTTGCTTTAAATGGGTGTGTTCTTGCTGGAAAATACTTTTCTTTACCTTTTCTTCAAACTCAACTTGCTCCTTAAATTCGGAGTTGGTTTGT
>JAGQZG010000234.1 GCA_020435705.1 Mangrovimonas sp. | reverse complement strand
ACTGGGTTAAAAAGAAACCATTGTTTTAAAAAAATAACTTACCCTTCTTACCCTAAGTTATATAATCCTATCTATAAAAAGCCTTTGCAAAGGGTAAGTTAATTTAATACGAACTTACCCTTTGTTACCTTAAGTTACCTTTTGGGTAAGAAAGGCCAACTTAAATGTAGCCTTACCCAAATTAAGACATAGCTAAATTCAACAAATTTTCATTAATATCATCAGATTCGGTGAAGAATTCTTCACCGAATCTGGGTTTGTATTCCCTGGGCGATTTATTCCCCAATGATTGGTGTGGATGGTTGTTGTTGTAATCTTCCATCCATTGATTGCTCAATGTTCTTAATTGGTGCAAATCGTTGAACCAATAGGCATCCAATATATCTTCTCTGTAAAATCTATTCAATCGTTCTATATATCCATTTTGCATAGGTTTGCCCGGTTGGGTAAACCGTATCTCTATCCGTTTTCGCTTGCACCATGCTCTTAAGGTTTTTGATATGAACTCAGGGCCATTGTCGCAACGGACGGTTTGTGGCAGTCCTATCTCTTCTTCCAACTGTTCCAAGGTCTCTACCAGCTTTCTGGCTGGATAATTCAACCCTGGGTCTATGGCCAATACCTCACGGTTGCAGTCGTCCATAATGTTAAGGATACGTACCTTTCTTCCATCGGAAAGGGTGTCGGACATAAAATCCATGCTCCAGACCATGTTCAATGACTCCGGGGCTTCCAAAGGATGTTTCACCCTACCGGTAATACGCTTTTTATGTTTGCGCCTCAATTTGAGCTTCATCTGCCGATAGACTCGCAAGACACGTTTTCTGTTCCATCTATGGCCTTCGCGACGAATCCGTTTGTAATACTCATCAAATCCCCTGGTTGGAAGTGCCAAGGCCAGTTCGGAGAGTTTGTCGATTACCTCTTGGTCATCACGCTTGGTTTGATAATACCACATTGAACGGGTTAAGCCTACAACACCACAGGCCCTTTGTACGGGAACCTGATATTCCTTTATCAAATAAACCGCTCTATGCTTCTTGTCGGAAGGCCTTAGAACTTTTTTGACAATATGTCCTTGAGCATTTGGTTGTCCAAGCTCGCATCTGCGTACATCTGCTTGAGCTTGCGGTTTTCTTCCTCCAGTTCCTTTAGGCGTTTTAAATGGCTCGTTTCCATGCCTCCGTAACGCTTGCGCCAATAGTAAATGGTGCTCTTGTCGATACCAAGTTCTCTGGCTATGTCGCCTACGGTACGCCCTTGTTCGTTTTCCTTTAAGGCCTTGATGATCTGGCTCTCGGTAAATCTACTTTTTTTCATCTGACAGTTTAATGTGTTAAAGTTAATAGTTTTGAATTTTAAACTGTCTTATTTTTAGGGAAGGCTACATAAAAGGTAAGCAAAAAACAATCTTACCCTAAACATATATTATTGATTTGCAATTATTTAAAACACCAAAGGTAAGTTGGGTAAGAAAAAACAAAAAATATTTGAAAAAAGACGTGAAAAGAATAGAATACAGCTTAGAATTTGAAAAAAGACGTGACTTTACACTCACAACACCCTGTTGCAATTCAAATAATAAAGATGGGAAGTTTGTCAACTACAAAGATTTGCCAAAACATTATGGTTACTGTCACTCCTGTGGAAAAGCTACTTTACCTCCTGCTATTTACGAAAATGATACTGGAGATAAATTTATTTGGGATGACTTTGCAAAAAGATATGTTCCTTATGAGGAATCAATTGTTGAGAATCTACCAGCAAAAAAAGCGAAGACAAAGGTTTTGCAAAAATTCATTGATGAAGACGAAGTTTGGAAACATTATCAAAATTCTAATGAAAATAATTTGCTTAAGTATCTAAGAACCAACTACAGTAAAGATCTAGTCGATGAAGTAAAACATATGTACATGATTGGAACCAATGAAACCGGAGGTACAATGTTTTGGAAATGCAACAAGAAAGCCCATGTTTGCAAATTGAAAGTCATGTATTATGACAGCAACGGAAAGCGACTTGACAAATTCAATGTGCCTTATAAAAATGAGGGTGGATACTATGATTGTCTGTTTGGTGAACACCTTATAATTGATAATTGCAAAGGATCTCAAATACTTGTATTGGTTGAAAGTGAAAAAACTGCCATTATTGGTTCTATGTTAATAAATAAATTACCGGGCATGGCTTCAAAAAATATTACTTGGTTAGCCTATGGAGGATTAAACGGACTAACTGAAGAAAAAGCAAAATCACTAATTGGACGAAAGGTATTGGCCATACCCGATATAAGTTCCAAAGCCGTTGCAACACTTTTGCAAAAGGAAAGTTTGTTCAGGAATATGGGTATTGATTTTAATGTTTGGGATACTACCAATGGATTAAATGATAAAGAATTGAAATCTTTAAGCCTATACAATAAGGATTTAGAGGATGCATTTAGAGACTTGCAAGGCCATAAAAATTCTCAATGGCATTTACTTTTCGATTAGGAAAGTACATTCTTCGAGCAAAAAACACAGCAACATTCAAGCCATTGCAAATTCATTTGCAATGATTATTTATATGTACGTAATAGTACTGCAGTATTGACTAAAGTTGTTGATAACAGTAAAAAAGATTATCATTGTAAATTAGCAGCAAACATGAACAACTTATTAGATTTTTTGAAAAATAATTCCTCTTGGATAAAAGATATTTCAACTATTATTTTCACCGGTACAGGAACATTAATTGCAATTTTAAGTTATCGTAGGGCAAAATCTACCATTTTTCAACCTAAAAGAACAGAAGTAGCTAAAATACAAGCTCAGATATTAACTGATTTCCTAACTACTTTCACAACTGACGGAAATTCTCTAGACCGGTCAATAGACTACTTGAATATATTCATGTACAATGTGGACATTATTCTAAGGGATTATAACCTTTCAGATATTGAGAAAATTTCAGAGAAATATGCCGAATATGAACAAAACATTGCAGGCTGGTTCCAATTTCTTGAAAATGAAGATTATAAATTCATTCTAGTTGAAGGCAGTATAAAAGATTACGACAGGTTAATTTTTGAGTCAAATCACAGAGAAAGACAAAAATATTATGAAAGAGATGCAAAAAAAGGAATTTTTGATGTTCATCGTATTTTTTTCACAAAAAAATATAGTCAATTCCATGAGAAATTAAGAGACTTAAGTAATAATCCTTTTCTTCCGAATGAGATTCAGAAAGTCGCAAATCAGATAGGTGAAAACATGACTGTAAACCTTCATTACAAACTAAAATCCATTCTATCAAAACTAATTGAAGAAACATATAAAGCTCTTAATGATACAGAAACCAGTGATTATGAAGTTTTATCAGAAACTTTTAA
>JAGQZG010000233.1 GCA_020435705.1 Mangrovimonas sp. | reverse complement strand
TAGATATTAACTGCGCCCACTGCCATTCTGATGATAGACATTGTAACTACAGGCCTATGAGGTTTGCCTTCAATGAAAGTTGGGACGAAGCGAATCTGGGGGTATGCGTAGAACCTCAAGAACTTTTTGACGGTTTAAATTATATTGTTTCCCCTAATAACATTAATAGATCCATGTTGTATTTCAGAGTGAGTACAACATTAGCACAAAGACGAATGCCCTTATTGGGAAGAACTTTGGTGCATGAAGAAGCTGTTGCATTAATTGAGGACTGGATAAATTCCCTAACCACAACTTGTGACTGAAATAATTAGTTAATAAATAATTATTAATCCTTAAACAAAAATGAAAAAAATTACGTGTTTAATTGCTTTTTTAACCTTAATACATCTAACCTCTTTCGGTCAAAACACCTGTGCTACAGCGCAAAGCATTACGGCAGGCGTCTACACTGTTTCGGCCGTGAATGGAACACAGGTTCCTTCACCTGTCTGTGCCCAAAATGGAACAGGGGCTACTGCAGGTGAATGGTATGCCTACACTCCTGCCGAAGATGTTCACGTGACTGTGACCAGTGATTTAGCTCAGAATGCAGGTGGTGATACTCGGGTCCATGTTTATAACGGATCCTGTGCTGCACTTAATTGTGTGGCTGGTGATGACGATTCAGGGGTTATAACCGGAACTAGCGGGACTAGCTACCTTTCTGTTGTACAATTTGAAGCTACGGCAGGAACAACCTATTATATAGCCTTTGATAACAAATGGAATTCCAATGGTTTTGATTTTGAATTGCTGGAAGACGAACCGCTTCCTCCTGGAATATTCTCTTTTACCACAGTATCACTACCTACTTCAGGCTCCTTTGGTTTGGCAGTTGTAGACATGAATGGTGATCATCTTGACGATGTAGTTACTGTAAGCAGCAGCAATATCAATTTACAAATACAAACCAGTACAGGATTTACGGCTATGAACATCTCTACACCTACCGCCGATTGGACTCCAGACTGGAGTATGGCTATTGGCGATTACAATGCCGATGGTTATAATGATTTACTTTACGGCGCTTGGGGTGGTGTTACTTTTATGCGTTCTGAAGGAGACATGACTTATACCAAACATACTTACAATGATGCTAGTGTGGCTTCTCAACGCACTAATTTTGTGGATTTAAATAACGATGGTCATCTGGATGCCTTTGTTTGCCATGATGTTGCACCTAGTGTTTATTACATCAATGATGGGAATGGTAATTTAAGCTTTTATCAATCTTCAACCTCTGGAGCACCTTATGAGTTAGCCAATTATTACTCAGGGGGTAATTACGGATCTATTTGGGTTGACTACGACAATGATAGAAATATTGATATGTTTATAGCCAAATGTGGTGGTGCCTTCCCAAGGTATGTTAACCAAATGCATCACAATACAGGTACTGGTTATGTTGAAAATGCGGCAGAAATAGGCTTGGATGATGATGACCAAACATGGTCATCGGCTTGGGGCGATTTTGACAATGATGGAGATATGGATGTATTTATTGGTGCAAGCTCGGGACCACACGTGCTTAAAATGAATAATGGTGCCGCAAATAATTACTCATTTACAGATATCACAGCGTCCTCTGGTGTGAGTGCACTAACCGCTACTTCCAGGGAGCATGTTACTTTTGATTTCGACAACGATGGCTATCTGGATATTGTTTCCGGTGGAAACATTTTAAGAAACAATGGAGACATGACCTTTACACTTGCGGCCAATGTCTTTTCAGGCAGTGGTTCTTATGGCGATTTAAATAATGATGGTTTCATTGATGCCAGAAGAGGTTCTAATATCTACCTTAATAATGGCAACAGTAACAATTGGATAACCATTTCTACGGTAGGTACAGCCAGTAATATTAATGGTATTGGAGCGCGTGTAGAAATACACACCCCTTCAGGAATGCAAATAAGAGATGTAAGAAGTGGTGATGGTTTCGAATTCATGAATACCTTGAATACGCATTTCGGAATAGGAACAGATACTACTATAGACAGTATTGTTATCTATTGGCCTTCTGGTACGGTAGATACCTATACCAATCCAACCATTAACACCCACATGATAGCAACCGAAGGGGAAACGTTGAGCATAGAAGATGAAACTTTAGTTTCAACGGTTATTTATCCAAACCCTGCGAAAAGTACTCTTTTTATAGAAACTCCAGTTAGCCTAACAGGGAAAATTGCAACTGTTTTTGACCTGAACGGAAAAAGAGTTTTAAACACAAAACTTGAGACCAATTCATTGGATGTTTCCCATTTGGGAAGTGGCATGTATCTTCTTCGTATTGAAGAGCATGGAAAATCAATTACACGAAAGTTCATTAAAGAATAAAAACGTTAATCATTTTCTAAAAAAGGCCCTTAGGATAAACTTAAGGGCTTTTTTCATTATTTTTAACACTGTTTTAAGTCCGTTAATTATGAAAACCATTCCTCGTTTACTATTATTATTTTTGCTCTTTTCAATCACAATGTCTTATTCTCAAATCGTAGAAATAAAAGTGGATTATCCCAAAACAAAAAAAGTAGATACCATAGACACCTATTTTGGTGAAAAGGTGGCAGACCCTTACCGTTGGCTAGAAGACGATCGCAGTCCAGAAACCGAAGCTTGGGTAAAAGAGGAGAATAAGGTAACTTTTGATTATTTGGATAAAATACCCTACCGTGAGAAACTTAAAAATCGCTTGGCCGAAATCTGGAATTATGAAAAAATAGGAGCTCCTTTTAAGGAAGGCAACTATACTTATTTCTACAAAAATGATGGTTTGCAAAACCAATATGTGCTGTATCAATACAAAACAGGTGACGATCCCAAAACCGCAAAGGTTTTTCTAGACCCTAATACTTTCAAGGAAGACGGTACGATTTCGTTGGGAGGGATTAGCTTTTCCAAAAATGGAAAAATCCTAGCCTATAGTATTTCCGAAGGCGGCAGTGACTGGAGAAAAATATTGATCATGGATGTGGAATCCAGAAAGCTTATGGAAGACACGCTCGTGGATGTTAAATTCAGTGGCATGTCTTGGTATAAAAACGAAGGGTTCTACTATTCAAGTTATGATAAACCAAAAGGCAGTGAACTTTCTGCTAAGACAGATCAGCACAAAGTTTACTATCACAAATTAGGGACAAAACAAAAAGAGGACCAATTAATTTACGGTGGAACCGAAGCGGAAAAACACCGCTATATTTACGGAAGTGTAACGGAGGATGATCACTATCTTATTATTTCCCCAAGAATTTCCACCTATGGAAACAAGCTTTACATTAAAGACCTTACCAAACCCAATAGTCCATTGGTAACCATTCTAGATGACA
>JAGQZG010000232.1 GCA_020435705.1 Mangrovimonas sp. | reverse complement strand
TGCCTCATAAAGTCTTTGGGCGGCCGTCATGGTCCTGCTTACGGAAAAACCCAATTTTCTTGAGGCTTCCTGTTGTAACGTGGACGTGGTGAATGGTGGTGCTGGCGACTTCTTAGCTGGTTTTTTTTCTAAGTGTCCTATAATATAGGAGGCCTCTATATTTGCTTGTAAAAACGCTTGCGCTTCTTGTACGGTTGAAAAATTCTTGGACAGCTTTGCTTTGAAACTTTGCTTATCTCCATTGATAAATTCGGCATCAACCCTAAAAAACACTTCGGGTTTAAACGCCTGAATTTCCCGTTCTCTCTCTACAATCAATCTTACGGAAACGGATTGTACCCTACCGGCCGATAAACCGCCCTTCACTTTTCGCCAAAGTACCGGAGACAATTCATATCCCACGATCCTATCAAGGACTCTTCTGGCTTGCTGGGCATCAACCAGGTTATAATCTATAGTTCTAGGATTTTCAATAGCCCTTTGAATGGCGCTTTTGGTAATCTCATGAAAAACAATACGCTTGGTCTTTTCTTTATCCAGTTTCAATGTCTCGGCCAAGTGCCAAGCAATGGCTTCCCCTTCACGGTCCTCATCACTAGCCAACCAAACGGTTTCGGCTTTGCTGGCTAATTCTTTCAGTTTTTTTACAACTGCTTTTTTATCACTTGAAACTAAATATTTTGGTTTGAAATCACCTTCCACATTAACTCCCAATTCTTTCGTAGGCAAATCGGCAATGTGCCCAAAACTGGACTCTACCTTAAAATCCTTACCCAAAAATTTTTCAATGGTTTTTGCTTTCGCTGGTGACTCAACTATAACCAAGTTTTTCGACATAAGTAGACTATTTGTGAGCTGCAAATGTATATGATTTTTTTTTATATAATTCCAACCTCCGTATTTTGAACAAAAAAAGTCCCACCAATTGGCAGGACTTTCTTCAACTAAATTTGCACTTAAAATTGGTAGGCACTAATTAAGTTAACTGAGTTTCCATTATACTCATATTGATAGAGATAATCTTCTGAAATAAGCAGTAAAACATCCTCCAAAGGAATAACGTCTTTGCCTTGAACATTGGCAAAATTCTCAATCATTTGAAGTTCCAACGGATTTGATTTGTCGAAAATTTTCAATCCGGCAGTACCATCACAAACAAATAGAGCGTTATCCTTGATTCCCAACCCATAAGGATTTTCCATGGTATATTGTCCAACTAAAACCGGACTTGTTTTATCGGAAACATCAATGACCTCCAAAATACTTTCTTCTTGCCCACAAAGGTTGCCGCCTCTTAGGGTAAGATAGGCATAGTTCCCATCAACCACTACGGGATCGCAGCCTTCCCAATGAGTAAACTCTGAAGTGTACAGGGGTTGCGTTCTATCGTGAATGTCATAAATAAACATTCCATTGGTTCCGCCTAAATAAAGGTAATCATCGGCATAAAACAGGGTTTCAATATTCCAGCCTGCATACATATTTCCTGTATGTGAAGGATTGGACAAATTGGTAATATCAAAAATATCCAGTTCATTTTCCCCAACCGTATAAAGATACGTATCTACTATTTGGAAGCGTGCCAAGGAACCACCCACACCTACGGTATCGCCCCCCGATTCGTTTGTGGCACCATCCCATAAAATAATATCATCTTGATTGACCTCCCGTCTTTCCAAAGTAACATCCCAACCTACAATAATATTTTCGTTGTAATTGAAATCGCCATACTCAACAATATCAACATCTGTAGGAATATTGTAATCATAAACATTGAAAACATCTTCCAGTCTTGACACTTCTTGAATCACATTTATATTGGAAATATCAAACACCACTAAATCCACGGCGCTGTCGGCGAACAAGTAATTGTTTTTTATTGAAATATCTTCATTCCCCGGTATTTTAATATATGCTATGGCTTGTGGGGCACTGGGGTTAGTGTTATCTATCACATGAACTCCGGCATTTTCATCGTTGATAAAGATGTAGTTATTGTAGTAGTAAATTTTACCCTGATTCAAAATGCTTTGCGGCCCAAGAATTTCAACGGACGTTCTCAATTCAGCTTTGCTCATTAAAATGGGCTTGGCCACGTTGTAGTACTCATACTCTTTGGTATCGTTTGAATCGCAACTAAAAACCAGCACAAGAACCAGCACGAGGGAAAAGATTTTTTTCATGTAGATTATTTACTATAATAGATGCTAAAATAACAAAAAGGTTGCGTCATTTTTAGAACAATTTTAACTCCTGTCATTTTGTCACTTTTTATAAAATAATCGTATCTTTGCACACTTATTGACCAGCGAAAAGCGCAAGACTTACTATGGAAAAAATCATAGACGAAACAAAACAAGGTGAAAGCCTTATTCTGGAAAAAAAAGAAGGGAACACCCGTAAACTCTTTATTGAAAGTTATGGATGCCAAATGAATTTCAGCGATAGCGAAATTGTAGCTTCTATTTTGCAGAAAGAAGGGTTTAACACGACGCAACATCTGGAAGATGCCGATTTGGTTTTGGTCAACACCTGTTCCATTCGTGACAAAGCCGAGCAAACCGTGCGCAAGCGCTTGGAAAAATACAATGCCGTAAAAAAGATAAATCCCGGAATGAAGATTGGCGTCCTCGGTTGTATGGCCGAACGCTTAAAAAGCAAGTTTCTGGAAGAAGAAAAAATGGTAGACCTGGTTGTTGGCCCTGATGCCTACAAAGATTTGCCCAACCTGATTGCCGAAGTTGATGAAGGCCGAAATGCCGTGAATGTTATTCTTTCAAAAGAAGAAACTTATGGCGACATTTCACCTGTGCGACTGGAGAGCAATGGTGTTACGGCATTTGTTTCCATTACCCGTGGTTGCGATAATATGTGTACGTTTTGCGTAGTGCCTTTCACAAGAGGCCGTGAGCGTAGCCGTGACCCACAGAGTATTTTGGAGGAAGTTAACGGCCTGTGGGATAGAGGCTTCAAGGAAATTACACTCCTAGGTCAAAACGTGGATAGCTATTTATGGTATGGTGGCGGCTTGAAAAAAGATTTTGACAAAGCCAGCGAGATGCAAAAAGCAACAGCGGTTAACTTTGCCCAACTACTGGACCTGTGCGCTGCGGCCCAACCCAAAATGCGTTTTCGTTTCTCCACGTCCAACCCGCAAGATATGACACTGGACGTGATTGAAACCATGGCCAAGCATGAAAACATTTGTAATTACATACACTTGCCTGTGCAAAGTGGTAGCAATAGGATTCTTAGGGAAATGAACCGACAACACACAAGAGAAGAATACTTCGAGATGATAGATAATATTAAACGAATTATTCCCGATTGTGCCATTTCACAGGATATGATTGCCGGTTTTCCTACTGAAACAGAACAAGA
>JAGQZG010000231.1 GCA_020435705.1 Mangrovimonas sp. | reverse complement strand
CATCGGTGGGGTCAGTGCATAATATGGCTCATGTGAAAACAATAATCAATGATGGGAGACCAAAAGTGGTGGTGCTTTCTGCAATGTCCGGAACCACTAATGCCTTGGTTGAGATTTCGGAAAGCATTCGCTTGGGCAATCAGCAACTGGCTTTGGAACAAATAGGCAATCTCCAGCAGAAGTATTTTCAAGTCGTAGACGAATTGCTCCAGGACACCTTCCTTAATTCTGAAGCTTTGGCATATGTTGAAAGTGTTTTCAGGCTTTTACAATCTTATGTGGAAGAAACACACACGCAGGGAGTGTACAACAAAATAGTGGCTCAAGGCGAAATGCTCTCCACCTTTTTGTTCAGCAGATTTTTGCAACAAGAAGGAATCCATGCGCAGTTGGTATCGGCGTTGGATTTTATGAGAGTTGATAGGACTAATGAACCGGATCTGTTTTACATTCAGCAGAACTTAAATCGAATTTTTGCGTCTCTACCCTATGCTCCAATTTATATTACCCAAGGCTTTATTTGTTTGGATGCCGATGGTGAAATTTCCAATCTGCAACGCGGCGGAAGTGATTACACGGCAACCATTATTGGTGCAGCCATCAAGGCTGAAGAAGTCCAGATCTGGACAGACATTGATGGATTTCACAATAACGACCCAAGATATGTTGAAAACACGCAGGCCATTTCCCAGTTGTCTTTTGATGAAGCCGCCGAGCTGGCCTATTTCGGAGCCAAGATCCTACATCCGCAAACCGTTATGCCCGTAAGGAATTTGAATATCCCCGTGAGGCTTAAAAACACCATGGTACCCGAAGCTGTTGGAACGTTAATTACCAATGAAATTCAAGGGGAAGGTTTAAAAGCCATAGCTGCCAAGGATGGTATTACCGCCATTAAAATTAAATCGGCTAGAATGCTTTTGGCCCATGGGTTCTTGAAAAAAGTATTTGAGATTTTTGAGAAATACCAAACGGCCATTGATATGATAACCACCTCGGAAATTGCGGTGTCCTTAACCATTGATAACCCTACCTATATTAACGAAATTGTAACCGAACTGGAAACATTCTCTTTGGTTGAAGTAGATAGCTACCGCACCATAGTCTGTGCCGTTGGGAATCATATTGTCCATCATCCAGACACCCCTAAATTGTTTCAAATCCTGCAGGATGTAAATGTAAGGATGATTTCCTATGGAGGCAGCAACAATAATATTTCTTTTTTAATCAATACGAGTGATAAAAAAGAAACCCTGCGAAAATTGAATCGCTACATGTTCGAACTGGAATCAGTTTAATTTAATAGCAAATTAAATGAAAAAGGGAACTCAACTGAGCTCCCTTCTTTGTTCTTATGAATTCATCAACTCTTCAATTTCATCTGCTTCAATAGGGATGTTTTGCATCAGGTTGAAAGGGTCTCCGGTCTCTTGAATTACCACATCATCTTCAATACGGATACCAAATCCTTCATCTGGGATATATATGCCCGGTTCTACGGTAAACACCATGCCAGCTTGCATAGGTTCGGTTAAAATGCCATAGTCGTGCGTGTCGAGTCCCATGTGGTGACTGGTGCCATGCATGAAATATTTTTTATAGGCAGGCCATTCAGGATTCTCATTTTGAACATCGGCTTTGTCTAAGAGGCCTAGGCCAAGGAGTTCTGAGGTCATGAGCTTTCCAACTTCAACATGATATTGAGCCCAGAGGTTTCCGGGAACCAACATTTTAGTGGCTTCATTTTTCACCCTTAGTACGGCATTGTAAACAGCTTTTTGTCGTTCATTGAATGTGCCCGAAACAGGAATGGTACGGGTCATGTCGCTGGAATAATTGGCATATTCGGCGCCAACATCCAGTAACAGTAATTCACCAGGGTTACATTGCTGGTTGTTTTCAATATAATGTAGAACATTGGCGTTGTTTCCAGAAGCAATAATAGGTGTGTAGGCAAAACCTTTGGAACGATTTCTTAAGAATTCATGCATGAATTCTGCTTCAATTTCATATTCCCAAACACCAGGTTTTACAAAGCCCAGAATTCGCCTAAATCCTTTTTCGGTAATGTTGCAGGCTGTTTGAATCAAATCAGTTTCAATAGCGCTTTTAACTGAACGAAGTCGTTGTAAAATAGGATTGCTTTTTGCCACAGAATGAGCAGGATATTTGTCTTTTAGCCATTTAATAAAGCGTGCTTCCCGAGTTTCGGTTTCAACATTGGAACGGTAATGTTCATTGGTGTTCAGGTACACAGTGTCACATTGGGTCATCAATTCAAAAAGAATTTTCTCTAAATCCTTGAGCCAATACACGGTTTTAATTCCTGAGACCTCAAACGCTCTTTCTTTGGTCAATTTTTCGCCTTCCCAAACGGCAATATGCTCATTGGTTTCACGTAAAAAAAGAATTTCCCTGTGATTTTCTTTAGGGCAATTGGGAAAAAGAACCAGAACGCTTTCCTCTTGATCTACACCACTCAAATAAAAAATATCGCGGTGCTGCTGGAAAGGCATGGTACTGTCGGCACTTATGGGGTAAATATCGTTTGAATTGAATATTGCCAACGAATTGGGCTTCATTTGTGCAGTAAAGTTCTTTCTGTTTTGGACAAAAAGAGAACTGTCTATGGGTAAGTATTTCATGATTTTAAAATTGAATATGTAAAGGTAGTTACTTTTAACAAAGCAGGCAACTAATGCTTATTTTCCTATATTTGATTTTATGAACCAACCCATAACCCTAAACTAGACATGAAAAAAAGTACTTTATTTTTGTTATTCCTAACTGTGTTTTCGTTCCAGAAAAATTTTGCCCAGTGCCTGTTAGAACGCATTCCATTGAATAACCAGGTGAACTCCTCCACAGTGATTGTTGAGGGTAAAGTAATAGCTAAGACATCCTACTGGGATACGAGGCACTTCAATATTTATACGGTAAACCGAGTTGAGGTTTATAAGGTCTTCAAAGGTGCTTATGTTGAAGAAATTAATGTGATTACTCCAGGAGGAACTATAGGAACCGATGCCGAAGTGGTTACTCCGAGTTTGCAATTGGATATTGAAGACAAAGGGGTCTTTATGTTATTTGAGGACAACATGCTTTTAGATGCGCCTCATGCTTTGGCCCAAAAATTCAAACCCTACAGTGGCCCACAAGGATATTACAAGTACAATGTAATTGACAATTTGGTTATCAATCCGTTCCTGGTTGAAGAAGGGATAGCTAACTTTTATCAGAGTGTGATTCAACTAACAGGTATTGACCCTATTGAAGTACGACCATTTGCATTTAATAGAACGGCTAATCGCTTTCAGGAAGACAATCAGGCCATTGCTATCGTAACGTTTAGTCCTACTACCGTAACGGCGGGCACCAAAACCATTTTGACAATCAACGGTACTGATTTTGGAACTACTCCACAAAATGTTGGTTTTAGAAATTCCGA
>JAGQZG010000230.1 GCA_020435705.1 Mangrovimonas sp. | reverse complement strand
GAACACCAGCACCAACAGCGGGATGCTTCTTTCGGAAGCTGCCCAATTTCTGCCAGTAATCCAGTATTTTTTTAGTGTCTGGATTAGTCTCAATATCTTCCCAATTCATTAGCGAACGTAAATTGGCATCACCTACAGTTCCTTCAACCAGTAAAGGTCTTGAACTCTCATCACCATAATACACCTGTGAAGTCCCAGGGCACAGCAATAAACGGTTAGCCGCTTCATATGGTTTTTGGCGCATTTGGTCAAAAGGTTGCCCATCGTCATGTGAGCTCATATAGTTAAGTACACCATAGTTTTTTAAATCCCCTTGAAGGATGTTGGAATATTTGGAAAACATGTCTTCATAGGACAATTGCATCGCACTCCATTTCGACTCAAAATTGATCAAGCTATTGAATGCTTTGTCAAAATAATTGACTTTTTTATCTCCAAAATCAAATTGCTGTCCGCCCGATATTCCGTAATTATAAACTTCACCTACCAAATAAAAACCGTTAGTGTCCAAAACTTTATCTGGGTGAGCCTGTTTCCATTGGTCAAAAGCGTAATCGCATTCGGTTCTAAATTCCTGCCACACGTAAGGTTCGGTATGCTTGACCGTATCCACTCGATAGCCGTCAATACCAAATTCGGTGATATAATCCGTTAACCATTTAATGATATAAAAACGGGGCGCTCTTGGATAGCCTGTTCGTTCAAAAAAGGCATTCAGCTCGGCTATTTCTTCGTCATAACGACCTTCGGCTTTCCATTTTTCAACTAACTGGGGAGGCAATTCCACATTATCATTGCTATCCGTTAAGACATCTGGAAGATTCTTTACCAGAGTACAGGATACCGTATGCTCGTAATTATCATAGGTACATTGAGGCCCTGTGCGCACCCAATCTTCTGGCCAAACAGGGTCCTCATCAGTTACCGGCCCTGTGTGGTTTACTACGGCATCCAAAAGAATCCTGATACCTTTGGCATGAGCCACCTGAACCAGTTTCTCTAAGTCACCAAGCGTTCCAAAGTTGGGATCTAGGGCAGTCCAGTCTTTAATCCAATAGCCATGGAACGCATAGGTTAACCCAGTGCCTTCATTGGTACCTCCATGAATTTGTTCAACAACAGGTGTCATCCAAATGGCATTGATTCCTAATTTGGTAAAATAGCCTTCTTCAATTTTTTGAATGACGCCTTTTATATCTCCACCTTCAAAACCCCGTAAGGTTCCTGCTGGTTCATTTCTGTTGAAATTGACATCGTTAGACGTATCGCCATTTTGGAATCTGTCTGTTAAAAGAAAATAAATAGTAGCGCCTTCCCATACAAAAGGAGCCTCCTTAATCTGACTTGTCACAGTTTTTTGTTTTTTCTCCTCACAACCCACAAGACCAAATGCTATCAATACGACCAACAATTTCTTCATCTCTAATCTATTAAAATTTTAAATCCCCAAGGTTGAAGTGTCACCTCATCACCTTCCTTATACTCTTCCTTTTTTTCGGTTAGAGCATTAAGATATATACCTGAAAGCAACTCTTTTTCCGATTGTACTTCGTTGGAAAAATTACCAATGAAAGTCAGTTTCGCACCATTTTTCTCTCTTGAGAATTTCAAAATCTTATCATTGGATGTTTCTTCAATGGTATATCCAGCTTTTTGCTTACCACCATTAAGCGCTGCATTTTCATTTTTCAGCTTGCCTAGTTTGGTGAGCAAATCCCATGTTTCCCCTTTAGTTTTTGGGATAGAATCTTTTTCGAAGAATTTTAAACGATGGTCCAAATCATATTCCTGTCCTGAATAAATCAAGGGCATTCCTGGGGACATATAAACCATTGCCGTCATTAAGTGCGAAGCATCGCCATAAAGTTCACTAACGGTACCACTCCAAGAATTCTCGTCGTGATTAGCTACAAAATTCATCAAAATATCGTCCGATTCATAGTTGGTTTTTATGTACTCCAATAATCCCGCATAATCTTTCAAGGATTTCTCTCCCTTATAGATTTCCTTCATCAAATGGTGAAGTTTCCAACCATAACCCATATCAAACAGACCAGCACCTTTCATTAACTTGGGTTCGTCGTTTTCTGCCAGCATAAAAATAGATTTTACACCACGCAATTGAGGCATAGCTTGTTCCCAAAAATCCAGAGGGACATCGCCTGCTACGTCACAACGGAAACCGTCAATATTTTCATCTGTTAACCAGTACATCATGTCTTCAATCATTTCTTTTCGCATGTCTTGATTGTCATAGTTCAAGTCGGCCACATCGGTCCAATCTGTTCCAGCTGGATGTACTATGTCGCCTGCTTCATTCTGAGTGTAGTATTCAGGATGTTCTTTAATCCATATATGGTCCCAACCGGTGTGGTTTGGCACCCAATCCAAAATGACATAAATTCCGTTTTCGTGAGCGGTTTTTACCAATTCACGAAAATCCTCAATGGTTCCAAACTCAGGGTTGATTTTAGTATAATCGGTTACCGCATAGTAACTGCCCAGATATTTTGATTGTTCTTCCTCGGGCATTTCCGAAGCAAACTTGCTATCAGCCCCCCCAGTAGCTTTACGCTTGGTTTCCGATATTGGGAAAACCGGCATTAACCAAATGACCTTAACTCCCAATCCTTTTAGTTGCGGAATATCTTTAGTGAAAGCATCAAAAGTGCCTTCGGGTGAATATTGACGGATGTTGGCCTCGTAAATAACGGCGGTTTCAATCACATTATCCGTTAGTGGTGCGATGGTGTCCTTAGTTTCTTCAAGTTGTGTTGTTTGTTCATCCATTGTTTTTGTTTCCTTTTTACAAGAAAAAATGAGTGTAAAAGCCAAGGCTATGGTTGCTATTTTTTTCATTTTTTTGAGAGTTTGATATTCAGTTCTAGTTTGTCTTTTGTATTCCATTCCAAAGGAATAGTTAAGGTTCTGTTTGCGTTATTGTAATTGAATTTTTGTTTTTTCTTATTGTGTTTCACTTTAACAGGTTCATCCATATTGTGGATAACCAATGTTATTGTTTTGACCGAAGTTTGATAGTGGCTTCCCATTTTGGCCTCAAGTTCAACCTCTAGTATATTGCCTTCCTGCTCGGCTTCAAACTCCATCAACTCATATTCCCCTTTTTCATAGGCATTGGCCGTAAGCCCATTGTCATTGTAGGTTTGGTATTTACTACCTTCAACTTCATCATCAAAATAATAGTGAAGAATCAACTCATTGCCATTATACTCCTTGGTGGACTGCATAGGTTTTGCCATAGGAATAAAACTGCCCCCACGAACAAAGGTTGGGATTTTATCTTCCTCTAGAGAATAAAAAGTAATGCTGCCCGCTTTGTATTTCTTATCGCTGTAAAAGTCAAACCAATTACTTGTTTTGGGAAAATAGATAGTCTTTTTCTCTTCTTTTGAAATGGTTACGGGAGCCACTAAAAAATCATTGCCCCACAAATAGAGATTGGCATCTTCATAGAGCGCATCCTTAGTACAATC
>JAGQZG010000229.1 GCA_020435705.1 Mangrovimonas sp. | reverse complement strand
CCTGTAATTATGGGATCGGTTTTGGTCATTGCCACCTTGTTTGTAATGATCAATATTTTTGTCGACATAATTTATACTTGGCTTGATCCAAAAGTTAAATTATAAACTATGAGAAAACTAAAATTACTTACCCTTATCCTATCACTGGCTGTCTTTAATTGCGAATCCCAAAATCCAACCAAATTTTCAGAAGAAGCCTTAAATGATACGTTCATTTCATTAGATGGTGAGAGTCTTTCGTTTAAGGAAATACTGGCAAACTACGAAGGCAAAACCATCCTTATTGATGTTTGGGCCTCCTGGTGCAAAGATTGTATTGCAGGGATGCCCAAAATGAAAGAATTACAAGAATCCAAACAAGAAATCGTGTATGTATTCTTATCTTTGGATAAGAGTATTGATTCGTGGAAAAAAGGAATTGAAAAGTACAAAGTAGAAGGAGAACATTACTTTATGAAGTCTGGATGGGATGGGCCTTTTGGAACGTTTTTGGACCTTGATTGGATTCCACGATATCTAGTGATTGATGAAGTGCAGAACATTAAAATATTTAAAGAAATAAAAGTCAACAAAAATTTGAAAAATAGTTTACCATGAGAAAAAAAATAGTGGCGGGTAATTGGAAAATGAACAATGATTTAACCCAAACCGAAGCATTGTTAAACGATCTAAGAAAACAACGAAAAACGTCCTTTGCCGAGGTAATGGTGGCACCAACGTTTACCAATTTATGGCATGCCTATGAAGCCTTGAGAAAAGCAGACATTGAAGTGATAGCCCAGAACATGCACTTTGCTGAAAATGGCGCTTACACAGGTGAAATAAGTGCTTCCATGCTTAAGACCGTAGGTGTTAACACCGTGATTCTTGGCCACAGTGAGCGTCGGGCCTATTTTTATGAAACCGAAGAGATGCTGGCCAAAAAAGTTGATACGGCCTTGGCTCACAAAATGCGGGTTATCTTTTGCTTTGGTGAGGAATTAAAAGACAGAAAATCGGAGAACCATTTCAATATTGTTGAGTCTCAAATAAAAGGTAGCTTGTTTCATCTCAAAGCTGAAGATTGGAAAAGTATTGTATTGGCTTACGAACCTGTTTGGGCCATTGGTACTGGAGAAACGGCTTCGCCTGAACAAGCTCAGGAAATGCATGCTTTCATTAGGAAAACTATTGCAAGTGCCTATGGTGAGGAGATAGCTCAAAATGTTTCCATTCTTTATGGTGGGAGTGTAAAACCGGATAATGCTGCTGAGATTTTTTCAAAACCTGATGTAGATGGTGGGTTAATAGGCGGTGCGTCTCTTAAGGCAGGCGATTTTTTTGCTATTGTAAATGCGATTTGATTTTTGTATTGGTAACTTCATATGGCTATGAGTCCTAATAAACTTTAATTTTGAAAGGGTTTATATCCCAATCTCTACTTGAAATCTTATATACCAATCATTAATCTTGGAATGGTCAAAGTATTGAAAATGGGTGTTGGTAACTTCAGCTTGAAGTTTTAGGGCATGTTCCCAGATATATTTAGTGATACCTAAGGTATATTGGTTTGTTTTTGGCGCTAAAAGTTCAATGTCCGAGTGTGGGTTTTGATGTGAAAAACGCCCAATGATTTCATAATTGTTCAAAAATAAGTAGCTTAACTGCGCATCAAAGCCATGACCAGTAAACACATATTCTACATCTGAAGCTTCTTCTGGGTTCATGGTAATGGGATTGTTTGCACTGCGCATCATAAAAGCACCTTCAAAAGCCCAACCGTTATATTTGGCAATGGCATCAAATAATAACGATTGCATGTCCCGTTGTTCAAATAGTTCATTTCCAATGGTTCCTGCGGTTTTTCTAGCATCATTATTAAAATGGTATACCCCAGAAAACATGAACTTAGGACTCTCCTCACGCTTTATATCGCCCTCAAATAGGGTGCCGTTATCTTTAAAAGCCCCCAATGGAAAAATCTCTACTCTTGCCGTGTAAGCAAGGCCATTGTCTGGTTCCTTGGTCCAGTTTCTTCCTTCACCGGTACTAATGGCGGTTTTTATATTGTATGAGAACTGATTGTTTTTTTCATTTAGGTAATACACTTGCAGGCCAAAATCTCTATCAATATTAAAAACTGCATTGTTGATACTCCTGTCTGTAAGCTGGAGAGCACCTGAAGAATTGATGCGTTGTCTATTACCAGGGAGTTTGGTTTGGCCAAATCCAATATTCCAGTGCTTATTGGGTCTGTAAAATACAATGGCATCTCTTATGATGTTTAGGTTTTCGCCCTCTTGCAAAGGACCAACATCCCTAGGGGCAAAGGACAGTTGGATTACATAAATTATTTTTGGGTCGCCTACATATCCGTCAAATCGGAGTCGAAGTCGGCGTATGGCTGCTTCATAAGCAGGTTCTTCCCCTTCCTCAAGTAAATAAGTAATTCGATTTTGCATTCGGAATCTAATATTCAACTTGAAAATACTGTCCGGAGATGTGATACCAAGGCCTTTTCCATAGCTATAATAAGGCAGAGCAGACAATTTGATGTCATTATTGTCCTTGCTAATGGTTATTTGAGCTTGAGTACTATAAAAGACTAGGATTGCAAGAATTGAGAAAATCAATTTTTTCATAGGAGAAATAGTATCTAATAATTCTGCAAAAATAATGTTTAACCACTAAACGATTGTTATTTTTGCCTAAATGCATTGTTATGATCTATATAGCCTACAATTTTGAAGTGTTACCTTTACAGCCAGCCGTGGAAATTTTGATAGCTGAACTGGGTTTTGCTGGATTTGAAAGTTTTGTTGAAACCGAAACGGGAGTTACGGCCTACATACAAAAAGAAGAGTGGAACGAAGAGATTTTAAACGAAGTTGCTGTTTTGAATTCCGAAGAATTCCAAATCTCATTTTCTGTTGAAGAAATAGAGCAAACGAACTGGAATAGTGAATGGGAAAAGAATTTTAACCCCATAGAAGTAGATGGGAAAGTGAGCATAAGAGCGCCTTTCCATGCAAATTCTGGATTGCAATACGACATTGTTATTGAACCCAAAATGAGTTTTGGTACGGGTCATCATGAGACAACTCATATGATGGTTCAACATTTAATTGAGATGGATGTGGAAGGGAAGAAAGTTTTGGATATGGGCTGCGGAACAGGAATACTGGCCATCTTTGCCGAGATGAAAGGGGCCAATCCCATTGACGCCATAGATATAGACAATTGGTGCTACTTAAATAGTTTGGAAAACGTAGAGCGTAACGGCTGTAACCATATCACTGTGTACGAGGGTGATGCCTCACTTCTAGAAGGGAAATCTTATGATGTGATTATTGCAAACATAAACAGGAATATTCTCCTGAATGATATGAAAGTGTATGCTAAATGTTTGAATCCTAAGGGGATTTTACTACTTAGTGGGTTTTATAACAGCGATATTGATGTTATAGAAAATGAATGTAATAGGTTTATGTTAAAATTGGTAGGAAAGCTGGAGAAAAACAATTGGGTG
>JAGQZG010000022.1 GCA_020435705.1 Mangrovimonas sp. | reverse complement strand
CGCTAGGGCATCGGTTGGTGTGGCAAACCTGTGCTTGAATGCAACCAATGCTCATCATGGCTTCCCTCGCCACGTTAATACAGTCGGCTCCCATGGCAAATGCCATAGCAGCCTTGGCTGGGAAGCCTAGTTTTCCACTGGCAATAAAAACAATACGATCGGCCAGTCCTTTATTTTTAAAAAGCTTGTACAGGTCACTAAAACCATAGGCCCAAGGTAAGGACACGTGATCGGCAAAACTTGGAGGTGCTGCACCAGTACCACCTTCACCGCCATCTACTGTAATAAAATCTGGGCCTTTGCCCGATTTCAGCATGATATCAGCCAATTCATTCCACTGTTCCAATTTTCCTATAGCAGCTTTGATGCCTACAGGAAGACCGGTTTTTTTAGCTATTTCTTCTATTAAATCCATTAATTCCTGAACATTGGTAAAAGCTGTATGGTACGGTGGCGAGATAACGTCTTTGCCAATTTCAACATGGCGTATCTTAGCTATTTCGGCGGTTATTTTGGCTCCTGGGAGTACACCGCCTTTTCCAGGTTTAGCGCCTTGGGAAAGTTTGATTTCAATGGCTTTCACGAAAGGATTCTCTTCCACAAGTTGGATTAGTTTTTCCATGGAAAAGTTTCCGTTTTCATCCCGAATCCCAAAATAGGCGGTTCCAAATTGAAACACCACATCACCGCCATGACTGTGGTAAGGAGAGAGTCCGCCCTCACCGGTATTATGGTAAGCTCCAGCCAGTTTCACGCCTTTGTTTAGTGATTCAATTGCTTTGGCTGATAAAGAACCAAAACTCATGGCAGAGACATTGATGACAGATGCCGGCCTGAAAGGTTTTTTTCTTTTATTGTAAAGGCCAATTACTTTGGCGCAAGGAAGAAAACCATTGTCTGTTCTATTGGGATGATTTTCGGGCAATTTAAAAGCCATCATGGCATTGTTTATAAAAATGTGCTGATGTGCGTAAATATCACGATCGGTTCCAAACCCCTCATAATTGTTTTCATGTTTAGAGGAGGCATAAACCCAGCTTCTTTCAATACGGTTAAAAGGCAACTCTTCTCTGTTGTTGGCCACCAGATATTGTCTTAGTTCGGGCCCAATGCTCTCCAGCCAATACCTTAAGTGCCCCACAATGGGAAAGTTATGGCTTATGGTATGTTTTTTTTGGATGAAAATATCTCGAACAGCTACAATGGCTAAAATAATAAGAATCCACATCCACCAATGGATGCTAGCTAAGAACTCAAAAACTGTGGTCATATTCAAGGGTTTTGTGTAAAGGTATTTAAAAAATATCGTTCTAAAAGTATATCTTTATGAAATGACCAAGCGTAGAAAAAAGTTACTCATTTCTTCAGGAGTTTTAGTTTTGCTGCTCATATCAGGGTATTTCATAGCTCAAAGGATCATTGTTTCCAAAATTGAGGGTTTTTTAAAAACATCTTTGCCTTCAGCGGTGTCGGTGGAGTATAAAGATTTGGATGTTAATCTTTTGATTGGCAGCTTGAAAGTTGACTTGGCGTCAATTACCTATACAGGAGAAACCACGGGAAAGTTAAATGCCTTGGTAGAGCTGGAAAAAATGGAAGTGAATGGAGTGAAATATCTCGACTACTTATTTTCAGGGAATGTCCATATAGGAGAGATTTTACTTAAACAACCACAAATTACGTATAATCATGATAAGAATATCCCTTCTGAGGAATACAGATCTTCCAAAGTCTTGCAACTGAATAATTCCATTCGAGTTGAAAATATTTTGGTAAAGGAAGGGAAACTCAAAATAATTGATAGAGCCACGGATTCTTTAATCATGAAAACAGACGATTTTAATTTCGACATTAATGATATTCAGCTCAACAATGAAACCATAAAAACTAAAATTCCGGTACTATTTGGAAATTACCAACTCTCTTTTGGGAATCTGTTTTTTAAGGTTGGCGACTATGAAAATATTGAAATATCACAGGTTGAAATCAATACTGGAAAATCTATTCTTCGTGATTTGAAGCTTTATACTAAATACAATAAGCAGGAGCTTTCAAGAATTATACCGGTTGAGAGAGATCATTTCAATTTGAATTGCCCTTTGATTGAGCTTAATTCCTTGGATCTTGGTTTTGTACAGGATAGCATGTTTTACTTTAAATGTCCCAAAATAACGTTTAACGAACCTGATTTAAAAGTGTTTAGGGATAAATTGGTTCATGACGATTTGAAAACCAAGAAGCTATATGGCACCTTGCTCAGAAATCTTCCTTTCCATTTAAACGTAGATTCTTTGCAAATTAATAAGGGTTCTATTAGGTATACTGAAAAAGTGAAAGCCGAAAATAATGGCGGAACGGTCCGTTTTTCAAACTTCAATTTATCCGTTCAAAATTTAAGCAATACATATGTGTCGCCAGTAAAAACCACGATTCAGGTGACTTCAGAATTTATGGGAACGGCGCCATTGCAGGCCAACTGGAACTTTGATGTCAATGACCGCTCGGATGCCTTTATGTTTCATGCCAACATTGGTAAACTCCCTGCCAATAATATGAACCAATTCATTGAACCCAATCTTGGAAAAAGAGTAGAAGGAGACCTTTTGAACACTGTTTTTACCATACACGGAAACCCTTATACTTCTTCCGTTAATATGAGGATCAAGTACCGTGATTTTGATGTCATCGCCTTGAGAAAAGATGGCAAGAGAAAGAACAAGGTGCTGTCAAATGCCATCAATGTTTTTGTGGATAACGATAGTGGCAGCAATTCAAATTCTCTTAGGGAAGTTCAGGTTAAAGAAGTAGAAAGAGACCAGACAAAATCAGTTTTTAACTTCATTTGGAAAAATGTTAAAGCTGGATTGTTGAAAGCTATGGTCAAAGAGTAATTGTTTATAATTATTGATAAATTGCCTTTACATTCCTTATATCTTTGGTTATTTTCACACTTTAAAATGAACAGGATTTGGAGACGTTTTTAGAGCAGTTGAATGACGCCCAATTGGCACCAACCAAGCACATTAATGGGCCTATTATTATCATCGCTGGTGCCGGTTCGGGGAAAACCAGGGTGCTTACTTACCGAATAGCCTACCTCATGCACAATAAGGTAGACCCCTTTAATATTTTGGCATTGACATTTACCAACAAGGCTGCGCGGGAAATGAAAGAACGTATTGCGAAGATTGTAGGTGAAAGCGAGGCTAAAAATCTTTGGATGGGTACTTTCCATTCGGTGTTTGCTAAAATACTCCGAATTGAAGCCGATAGGTTGGGATATCCCAGTAATTTTACCATTTACGACACACAGGATTCCGATAGATTGATTTCAGCTATCATCAAGGAAATGCAACTGGATAAGGATATTTATAAGTATAAGCAAATACGCTCCAGAATTTCATCCTTTAAGAATAGCTTGATTACGGTTAGGGCCTATTTCAACAATCCGGAACTTATAGAGGCCGATACCATGGCCAAACGACCCAAAATGGGCGAAATCTATAAGAATTATGTAGACCGATGTTTTAAGGCTGGAGCCATGGATTTTGACGATTTGCTGCTGAAAACCAACGAGCTCTTAACCCGTTTTCCGGATGTTTTGGCAAAATATCAAGATCGGTTTAGATATATTTTGGTAGACGAGTACCAAGATACCAATCACTCCCAGTATCTTATAGTGAGAGCTTTGGCTGATAGATTTCAGAATATTTGTGTGGTAGGGGATGATGCCCAAAGTATTTATGCGTTTCGAGGGGCCAATATCAATAATATCCTGAATTTCCAAAGAGATTACCCCGATGCGTCCTTATACCGATTAGAACAAAACTACCGCTCTACTAAAACCATAGTTCAAGCAGCCAATTCTATTATTGACCATAACCAAAGCAAGATTGATAAGGTGGTTTGGACAGCCAATGAAGAAGGTACAAAAATAAAAGTCAATAGACTGTTAACGGACGGTGATGAAGGACGATATGTGGCCAGTTCTATCTTTGAGAACAAGATGAACCATCAGTTTAAGAATAATGACTTTGCGGTTTTATATAGAACCAATGCCCAATCGCGTGCTATTGAAGATGCTTTGAGAAAACGTGATATTCCTTATAGGATTTATGGCGGTTTGTCTTTCTACCAACGAAAGGAAATTAAAGATGTACTTTCTTATCTACGCTTGATTGTCAATCCAGCCGATGAAGAGGCCTTGAAGCGTGTTATTAACTTCCCACCACGTGGTATAGGGCAAACCACTATTGATAGATTGGTGATAGCTGCCAATGAAAACAATAAGACCATGTTTGAGGTGATGAAACAGGTGCAAAACCTTAACATTACCATTAATGGCCCAACCAGAGAAAGACTGTTGAACTTTGTAACCCTGATAGAAAGTTTTCAGGTGATGAACCAGACAGCCAATGCGTTTGAATTGGCCGAGCATGTCACCAAAGCAAGTGGGTTGATTAAGGAATTCAACAAAGATGGAACTCCTGAAGGGGTTGCCAGAATGGAGAATATTGAAGAAATGCTCAATGGTATCAAGGATTTTGTGGAGGGTCAAAAAGAACTGGCCGATGCTACGGGGTCTTTAACCGAATTTTTGGAAGATGTAGCTCTGGCAACCGATATGGACAATGACAAAGGGGAACAGGATAGAGTTGCTTTGATGACTATCCATTTGGCAAAGGGATTGGAATTTCCAGTGGTTTACATTGTGGGTATGGAGGAAGATTTATTCCCAAGTGCCATGAGTATGAACACAAGGAGTGAGCTGGAAGAAGAACGCCGTCTCTTCTATGTGGCTTTGACCCGTGCCGAAAAACAAGCCTATCTCACCTATACCTTGTCCCGTTACCGTTGGGGGAAATTGATTGATGCCGAACCCAGTAGGTTTATTGAAGAGATCAATGATCAATATCTGGACATTCTCACGCCCATTGAAGAACGAAGGTTTAATCCTATGCTGGATGCTGATATTTTCGGTGATGTAGAACCCAATAAGGTTAGAAAGCCTGGCCAGGATACATTTCGATATAAAAAACCTGTTCCAAGAAAGAATCCAACAACGCCTCAAGTAAATGTAGGGAACCCAAAAAATCTCAAACCCATTTCCAAAGCTGCTGGTAACACTAATCTATTCGATACCAAATTGTCTGTGGGAAATGTGGTGAACCATCAACGCTTTGGCAAAGGTGAAATTGTCAAGCTGGAAGGTAATGGCGCCGATGTGAAGGCTGAAATTAAATTTGATAATGGCGAGGTTAAAAAGCTATTGTTGAGGTTTGCCAAACTGGAAATAATAAGCTAGCTATTTAACCATTTTAACGGAATTGATATTCCCGTGTCCATCAAATTCCTTAACGGTGTTATCGGGATCAACCATCCATTCGTTATCCACAATATATTTATAATGATGCTTGCCGCCTGAAAGCAAGATGGCAATTTCCCAACCGTCATCAACTTTGGTCATTTTTAGTTCCTTTTCATTCCAGCCATTAAAGGAGCCGGAAAGGACTACCTTATTGGCATCCTGATAGCCATGCAATTTGAATACAACAGGAATCTTGACATTGATAATTGAATTGTAACCACCATATTCATTGATTCTCTTAGCGGGATTGTTTGGGTCTTCCATCCAATTTCCATCAACAATAAATTTATATTCGTATTCGCCAGGGTTTATTTGTAAGGTTATGATCCAGCCGTCATCTGTTTGGTGCATTTTGAATAAATGCTCATCCCAACGGTTAAAACTTCCCGTAAGCACAACTTCTTTGGCATTGGGGAATCCCTTCAACTTAAAGGTTGTATTGCCGTCTTCACTAGCTCTGGCGGTGTAAACTCTTAGATTGTAAACATGAAGGTTTTGTCCGTTTTCATCTACTGCAGGGGTTGTATTACTGGTTTCTTTATAGGGCTCGGCCCAATACGTGCCATTGATCACAAATTTGAACTCCCATGAAAACTGATCGGTAAAGTCCGTTAATTTTTTTCTCAACTCATAAATGTTATCATTCACTTTTTTCATGATCCATTTATCTCGAGACCACATATTGAAATCCCCGGATAAAGCTACTTCCTCAATATTGAAATCATCAAAATCAACTCGTTCCCCATTGGATTCATCGGTGTATTTTGAATAATCGGCAGCATTGAAAGTGAAAACCACGGAATCGCCCTCAATTCTATAGCCCAAAACATTTTTAGGCTGTGCTAGAAGAACACAACCCGCAAGGTTAAAGAGCAATATGGCTAGCCATTTCAGTTTCATTCTGTTTTCAAAGGTATATTTACAAAGTACAACTTTTCTTTTTGATAATTGATAATGGTTCTTTTTTGTTTGAAAAATTCATAACCTAAAACACCATCCAGTTTCACGCCAAAGGCGTGCTCCATTTTGCTCAAGTTGGTCAGTATGGTATACATAGGGCCAAAATAAATTTGATCATTCAGTTTTACACGGTGCAATTTCCCTGCCAAAACTTCTATTTCCTGACCACTGGCTCCAGCTAGTTTAAGTCTTTTGGAAGGTATAAAGTATTTTAAGGCTTTCTTGCTCACATTTTTGTTAATTTGGTTTACTTCAGCCGCAGAATCAAGGACAAAGGAAAGTGATTTTCCATTTACATTGGTAGTCAAGATAATGGCATGACCCCGCAAAGTAAAATCAATACTGTCCGTGACTTTTTCCAGATAAACGTTACGGTCAAGTCTCTTCCCATTTCTATCAACTTTAGAGAGGGTGATCTGGTTAAGATATAAGTCGATAAAAATTTCATAATCCTTAAGAATGTCAAAACCAATAATTCCCAACAAGTTCATTTTTTTGGAAGCTTCAATGTGTGAGAGATCTATAACATCGGAAATCTTGTCCTTGAGATTAAGTGATTCAATATAGAAATCTTTGATCTTTCTTTCCAAAGGAATGTCAACTTCACTCAAAACACCAGAGGTAGCCCCATTCTTTTTGAGAAATGGATAGTCCAGCGGGAAATGGGCTTTGTTTAAAATGAATGCTTTGGAGCCTGTATCTATGATGAAGTTACCCTTTTGATCCAGCACTTCAGCCTCAATGACCAGGAGATGATCAATTAATTTAAAAGGGATTCTAATGGTATGTTCGTTTACAACTTCGGCTTTCGGGAAAACAATACCTATACCAATCTCTGTACAGAAAATTTTACTGCATAGGAACAGACATACTATGGTTAGGTTAGTTTTGGTCATATAAAGTATGACTGTCCTAAGAATAAGATGTTACACTATTTATAGCGATTTAACATATTATTATTGCGGAAATTCAGTTACCTTAGAAGGTAAATTACTTTTATGGCCGAATTTGTCAAAATCTATCCGGAAAACCCGAACCCCAAAGCCATCAAGCAAGTTGTTGACGTACTAAAACGAGGTGGGTTGATTATCTATCCAACTGATACTGTTTATGGATTGGGATGTGATATTACAAATCATAAAGCTTTGGAACGGGTGGCCCAAATAAAAGGAGTAAAGTTGGATAAGGCCAATTTTTCCTTTGTTTGTTATGATTTGAGCAACCTGAGTGATTATGTGAAACAGATTGACACCAGTACTTTCAAAATATTAAAGCGAGCCCTTCCGGGGCCATATACATTTATCCTGCCAGGAGCCAAAACTCTACCACCGGCTTTTAAGAAAAAGAAAACGGTAGGAATACGGGTTCCGGATAATTCCATTGCTTTGGAAATTGTAAGAGTCTTGGGAAACCCCATTATTTCAACATCTATTCATGATGACGATGAGATTTTGGAATATACTACCGATCCTGAATTGATTTTGGAAAAGTGGGATAAGCTTGTAGATTTAGTGGTAGACGGCGGCTATGGCGATAATGAGCCTTCCACCATTATAGACCTTTCCGAAGACGAACCATTAATTATTAGGGAAGGGAAGGGAAGCTTGGAAATATTCTAATAAAAAAGCCCAACTGATGTTGGACTTTTTTATTATTTATGTGAGAAATGATTTTTAGTTGCCAGCAGCTTCTAAGTTTTTCATTTCTTTCTCAATCATATCATAGAATTGGTCAATCTTAGGCATTACCACAATTCTTGTACGGCGGTTTCTCGCTCTGTTTTCGGCAGTATCGTTTGCAACCAATGGTACGTAATCGGCACGTCCGGCAGCAATCAATTGCGCAGGGTTAACATTCAGCTCCTGAAGTACTCTCACAACGGAAGTAGAACGTTTCACACTCAAATCCCAGTTGTCCAATAAAGGTGGCTTGCTGTAAGGTACATTATCTGTATGGCCTTCAACCATGGCTTCAAAATCAGGTTTACTGTTGATTACCTTGGCTACTTTGGCCAATACTTCTTTGGCTTTGTCTGTTACTACGTAGCTTCCACTTTTAAATAGTAACTTGTCGGCAATGGAAATGAACACAACACCTTTTTCAACATTTATTTCTATATCTGGGTCGTTAATGCCCACTTCTTTTTTCAAACTCGTAACAAGAGCAAGCATAACGCTGTCTTTTTTGGTTAAAGCATCTTGAAGACGGTCAATTTTAAGTTCTTTCTCTTTAAGGCTTTCCAAGGTTTTCTCCACATTGGAAGCTCCTTTAGTAGTTAGGACGGTAAGGTCTTTATTGCTTTGTATCAAATTTTCGTTACTACTTTTCAAGTCGTTGATTCGATCTTGTAAAGTCTGTACCTGAGCCGCTGCTGCTGCCTTGTCAGACAAACAGGCATTAAGTTTCACGGTAGCTGAGTTCAAAAGGTCTTGCGTTTCTTTTTGTTTAGCTTCCAAAGCGGCATATTCTTTCTTGGAAACACAAGAGTTCAACAATATTAGTGCTAAAACACTAAGCGAAATGATTTTTCTCATAATAATGAAAGGTGTTTTTTTAGTTTTCAACACATCAAAATTATGGAATTTACAGAATCGGAGTAAGTTTTAACAAAAATTTTACTAAAAACTTATAAACGATTGTACTTGTGTTTTTTTAGGATGAAGTAGGCCCAAACGATGGATTTGACCCTGTAATGTGTCACGTTTTTTTGGTTCTCTTTTCTTTGCTTCAACAACGATGGCAAATTCAAGTAAAAATCAACATGGGAGTGGAGTACAGCGAAAAGGTCCTTAACCTTGAGTTGAAATAAAAAACGTAAACCGGCAAGTCCATCCAAAAACAATCTTGTGAAAAGAAGTGTGAAACAGTTTCCTTTACTGTTTTTAACAAGCATATAAAGGCTGTTCCTGAAATTTAAGTAGGTTTTTCTAGGGTTGGATTTATGCAGGGTTGCGCCGCCTACATGGAAAACATGGGAGTTTGATGTGTAATAAACTTGGTGTCCTAAATTTTGACACCGCCAGCAAAGGTCTATTTCTTCCATATGGGCAAAAAAAGATTCGTCGAATCCTTTTAGCTCTTCAAATACTTTTTTTCTGATGAAGAGGCAAGCACCAGAAGCCCAAAAGATAGGAGTTGTGTCATTGTACTGGCCTAAATCGGGTTCTACGGTATCAAAAATTCTCCCGCGACAATAAGGAAACCCATAACGGTCTATAAAACCACCGGCCGCACCAGCATATTCAAAATGGTCTTTTTCTTTGTAATCCAATAGTTTTGGTTGGATGATAGCTACTTCTGGCTTGGTTTCAAAAAGTTCTAAAACGGGTTCAAGCCAGTTGGGTGTTACTTCCACGTCGCTATTGAGTAAACAAAGGATTTCTTCGTCTACCTGTTTTAAAGCCTCATTATACCCTTTGGCAAACCCATGGTTTTCTTTATTCTGAATGATTTTAACTTCAGGATACGTTTTTTTTAGGAATTCAACCGAGCTGTCTTCCGAAGCATTATCCACTACATAAATGGCAGCATTTTTAGAATGCAAAATAACCGTCGGAATAAATTTTTCCAACAAGTTTTTCCCGTTCCAGTTTAGAATGACAATAGCAATTGGATGATTCACAAATTAAATTTTAGGATTGTGGTTAGGTATATCTTTCAGAAAAAGATAACGTTGGTTTTCCTGATCTATTTGACAATAATAGTGATTAATTCCATTAGTCACCATCAAATAACTGGCGTTAAGGGTTAAGTTATATCGTGCAATTTGGTCAAATGTTTGCTGCGTAATATCCACTGTGGGAGCTTTACATTCAACAATAAGATGTAAACTTCCGTTTGGGTTAAAAACCACAAGGTCATAACGCTTTTTTAGATTGTTCAAGACCAATTCTTTTTCAACATTGATTAAAGATTTTGGATAATTCTTGACACTTAGAAGATAGTGAATACAATGTTGCCTGACCCATTCTTCAGGTTGTAAAACCACAAACTTTTTCCTGATTTCATCAAAAATGGCCAGTTTATTTTCGCTATTTTTGAAACGGAAAGAAAACTTTGGAAAGTTGAGTTCCTGCATGATTTTTCAAAGGTAAAAGAAAAAGCAAAACGGCAAGTATTTATTTTGGACGAAGTAAAACAACTCATTGAAGATATTCAGAAGAAGAAGCTGAAGCCCATTTATTTTTTAATGGGTGAAGAACCGTATTATATTGATAGAATTTCTGAGTTTATTGACCAGAATGTGCTCTCTGATGATGAAAAGGGGTTTAATCAAATGGTTATTTATGGCAGAGATGCCAGTATTGATGAGATTGTAAGTAATGCCAAACGTTTTCCTATGATGGCCGAATACCAAGTGGTAATAGTTAAGGAAGCGCAAGACTTATCCCGAACCATTGAACAGCTAGCCGATTATGCCAAGAACCCTCAGCCTTCAACAATACTCGTGCTGAATTACAAGTACAAGACCATAGACAAAAGAAAGACTTTGTACAAAACACTTCAAAAGACAGGAGTTGTTTTTGAAAGCAAAAAACTATACGAAAATCAAGTAGCCGATTGGATTAGAAGGGTGCTTTCACCTAAAGACTATACCATTTCACCCAAAGCGGCCCAAATGCTGGTTGAATTTTTAGGCACCGAGTTGAGCAAGATAAACAATGAGTTGGAAAAACTGCAAATCCTACTTCCAAAGGGGGCTCAAATTACCCCTGAACATATTGAGGAAAATATAGGAATCAGTAAGGATTTCAATAATTTCGAGTTGCGAAAAGCCATTGGTGAGCGAGATGTTTTCAAGGTTCAGCGCATTGTGAAATATTTTGGTGATAACCCCAAGGACAATCCCATGGTGGTGACGGTTAGTTTGCTTTTCAACTATTTTTCACAATTACTGCAATTGCACGGTCTTACTGATAAATCTCCTAGAAATGTAGCTTCGGCTTTAAAAATAAACCCCTATTTTGTCAATGAGTATTTGACAGCAATGAGAAACTATTCCATGAAACACGTGAGTTACTCTATCTCGCTTCTCAGGGAATTTGATGTTAAGGGCAAAGGTGTTGGCGCTAATGCCGTGCCTCAAGGAGACTTACTTAAAGAGCTTTTGGCCAAAATCATGGCTTGAGTTTAAATTTTCAAGGAAAAATGACCTCTGTATTCTTTGCCATTAGGAAGTTTTAAATAATACCAATAGTCGTCAGGTGTGACTAATCTCCCATTGTATTTTCCATCCCAGCCATTGGATAAATGGGGATTAAAGCTTTTGAGTAATTTGCCATAGCGGTCAAAGATCAATAATTGAATATTTGGAAAGTTGGTTGGTTCAAGCCCTAAAATATTCCAGTGATCATTATAACCATCGTTGTTGGGTGTGAAGAAATCTGGAAATCCAATAATGTTAAAAGAAACCTCAACCGTATTACAATTATAAGCATCTTGAACATATACAGTATGCAAGCCTGGTGTCAAACCATAAAATATATTACTATCTTGGTATAGGCCATTTATATCATCCAGAGCAAAAATAAAATCGTCTCCATTGTTGCTGAGATTAATCACTACAGAATTGTCCGTTAATTCAATACTGGATATTTCAGCCAATGCGTTTTCTATTACAGTTATGGTTAATGAATCTTCACAGTTATTTATAGGGTCTATTACTGTTAAAGTATAACTTCCAGGTTGGAAAATCTGAATTTGCTCCGAGGTTTGACTTGTGCTCCAAAGGTAGTTGTAGTCGCTTATAATGTTAACGTCCAAACCTGAATCTATAGTAATTGGGAAATCAGATTGACAGGCAGTAATTGTTTGATCCTCTAAGACGGGAAAAGAGACCAGCTCAAGTTGTAATGTGCCGCCTCCATAACAAGCATTGTTGTCTTCTACTCTTATGAATAGAGTTCTTATGGTTGAAAGATAAATATTCTCTAATGGATTTACGCCAATAGCAGCATCTTGTTGACTTTCAAAAAAGTCAATGGTCACATTAGTTGGTAGGTTTAACGAAGTAATAATGTTTTGTCTTGCAATATTTAAATCAAACTCACCTTGATTAGAGTTTTCTAAAGTACAGGATGTTAACTCAAAATTGCCAAATTCAAAAGATTGTGAAGTGATTAATCTAACTGTTGCTATAGAGTAGCATATTGTATTGGCTTTTGTTACCTTGGCATATAGAATCTCATCTTGGATTTGATTGGTGTAAATATAATCCAGACTATTTTCATTATCTACATCATTTATTGCCTCTTGAAATGTGTGGTAATAAAATACATCAATTCGGTCAGTTGTATTTAAACTTATAGGGCCGACGGCATTTTCTAAATTGAAAGTAGATATACCGTCATTTGGGTTGTTGTCAAAAGAATCACAATTAACTAAGTCATAAGTAGTTTGTAAAACATCTGGTGGAGCCGATATGATAACGGGTTTAATGATTGGATCATAGTCAACGCCATTCAGCGAGAGAGTTAGGCTTACACTATAGATTCCAGGGGATGAATAGGTATGGTAAGCATCTTCAATGGTTGAGGTTGTACCATCTCCAAAGTCCCAAGTCAAGTTGTCATAAGGGTCTTCTGAAGTAACATAAAAATGTGTATTATCACCTAAGCAAGTAAACTCATAATTGAAAGAGTATCTGAATATGGATGTAATAAATGGAGGAAGTCCAAGAAAAACCTCATTTCCGTTAAGTGAAACATTATATGGGCTATAACCACAAGCTGTCCCTATAGTGTTAGGACTGTTAATAACTGAAAGAGAGGAAGCGCTTCCAAAAGCAGGATAACCTGCACGATAAATTTTACCATCAATAGCTAGTTGTAATGCACCTGCAACAGTTTGAGAAGAGTTTACAATGGTCTTGGAGTTAGCAACGTCGGAAGCTTCAACATTAAATTGGTAGAGATAACTATTGACAAAATCATCTTCAGTATCAAAAATGCTAGAAGTGATATATAAAAGTTTTGAATTTGGAGAAAACTCAACGCCATAAGGATATTCGCCGGTCACAAGTGTGCTTTGATTGGATACTATGCCGTTAGTATTGTTAAAATCATAAAGTAACACTTTTCCCGATTTTTTTTGCCCTGATCTTGGCCCCCCTAAATCTACAGAACTATGCGCAATTGCTAATTTTTTTCCGTTAGGTGATACTTTAAGGTAGCCTATAGCTGTAATGTTTGAACCTTGTTCATCGATCCTTGGGTAAATTGCCTGAGGAACAGTAGAAATAGTAGGTGTAGGATTAACACCATTTTCATCTACGCTAAAAGCAAAAAACTTATTGATAAACTGAGTGATTACCCAAACGGAATAGCCGTCACTGTGAGTGACAGCCGTTATTTTTTCAGAACACTTATACTCATTCTGCATCGCATTTGTCACATCATAAGTAATCAAGTGAATATTCTTTTCATTGGGAACAATATCTCCAGTCCCTCCATTAAGATCCATATCAACTTTAGAATAATTCACGCCCGAAATAGGATCTCCCTCGCTCAAGAAGTAACTTGGTTTATCAACTGTGAAAATATAATAAATTGAAGCGTCTCCAGGTTTTGGGATAATTATGGCAGATGAGGTACTCGATGTATCGCCTAGAAGTCCAGTACCGTTGGGCATTACACTATGATTACTGTCCCAGACAGTTTTGCCATCGGTGTAGAAAAGTAGACTGCCATTGGCATTACTAATTGTGGCACAACCTTCTTTAGTAACAAGTTGTCCATTTGTTAAAGCCACAGGGGAACCAGAATTAAAATCTAAACCTGCATTTCCACCAAAATACCACACCGCCGATTCCTTTTGCGCAAGTGTGTCAAAAGGAATAAATATGAAAAGCATTAGGCAAAAAACCCAAAATTTAAGTTTAAAGGTCAAAAAACAGAATTTTATTGAAAGTAAAGATAATAGAATTGAATCAATTATATCAATTTTGGAAATCTATTTGGGTCAGCTTCGTGCATAATCCCGTAAACCTTCTCAAAAATATCTTCTGCTGATGGTTTGGAGAAATAGTCACCATCACTTGCATAAGCTGGTCTGTGCGCTTTGGCGGTAAGAGTTTGAGGTTTACTGTCCAAATGGTCATAAGCATTTTGCTCATCCAATATATGCTGAAGGATATAAGCCGATGCTCCACCGGGGACATCCTCATCAATAACCAATAGGCGATTGGTTTTTGCAACGCTTTTTACAATGTCATGATTTAGGTCGAAAGGCACTAACGATTGGCAATCTATTATTTCAACATCAATACCCACTTGCTGTAATTCAACAGCTACTTCCTGAACAATTCTTAAGGTGGAGCCATAAGAAACCAAGGTCATATCGGTTCCTTCCTTAACGGTTTCAACTAACCCTATAGGCGTTTTGAACTCACCTAAATTAGTTGGTAAACCTTCTTTGAGTCTGTAGCCATTGAGACATTCTATGACTAAAGCAGGTTCGTCACATTCTAAAAGTGTGTTGTAAAAACCAGCTGCTTTGGTCATATTTCTTGGAACTAGAATATTTACACCTCGTAATAAATGCATGATGCCGCCCATTTGTGAACCAGAATGCCAGATACCTTCCAGTCTATGGCCCCGTGTTCTTACAATCAAAGGAACCTTTTGGGTGCCTTTGGTGCGGTAAAGCATGGTTGCTAAATCGTCACTCAAGACATGCATGGCGTAGATGAGATAATCTAAATACTGAATTTCGGCAATAGGGCGCAAACCTCTCATGGCCATGCCAATACCTTGACCTATAATGGTTGCTTCACGAATGCCCGTATCAGCAACACGCAACGCGCCATACTTCTCCTGCAAGCCTTCTAAACCTTGATTTACATCGCCTATGTTTCCTGTGTCTTCACCAAAAATCAAAAGTTCGGGATGTTTGGACAGTAGGGCATCAAAATTATCACGCAATACAACTCTAGCATCAACACTCTCTTGGCTGTCGTAGTTAGGGGTTACTTCCTTAACATTTCTAACACTTTGTTTTGTTTCACTGTAAAGGTGAGAGCCATAATCGGAATGAGCCACCTCAAAATAGCGCTTTATCCAATGTTGAAGATTGGTTTTTTCGGCTGAGTTCTCTCCAATAACATATCGCAACGCCTTTCTGGCTGTTGAGATAATGTCTTTTTTAAGAGGGTCGGATACTTGATCCAATGCTTCTTTAAGTTTGGTGATAAAGACTTTATTGGCACTGGTACTTGCCAGTTTGAAAAGTATGTCGGAGAGTTCCTTTTGACTTTCCTTCATGGGTTTGAGAAAGGCCTCCCAAGCAGCTTTTTTGCCATCGCGCACTTGTTTTTTGGCACTGGCTTCTATGTCGTTTAATTCGTCTTCTGTGGCAATTCCATTGGCGAGTACCCACTCTCTCATTTTAAGGTTACAATCGTGTTCTTTTTCCCATTGCAAACGTTCTTTGGATTTATAACGCTCATGTGAACCAGACGTGGAATGTCCTTGAGGTTGGGTTACTTCCGTTACATGAATGAGCACAGGGACATGTTCTTCGCGGGCTAATTTCCCTGCGGCTTCATAAACTTCTACCAAGGCAGGATAATCCCAGCCTTTTACGGTGAAAATTTCAAACCCGTTACCATTTTCATCCCTTTGAAAGCCTTTCAATATTTCTGAAATGTTCTCTTTTGTAGTTTGGTATTTAGCGGGTACCGAAATCCCGTAATTGTCATCCCAAACACTAATTACCATAGGGACTTGCATAACACCGGCGGCATTAAAGGCCTCAAAAAAGAGACCTTCACTGGTGCTAGCATTTCCTATAGTACCCCACGCTACTTCATTTCCATTGTCAGACAAATATGTGGTATCTATGCCTTTAACATTTCTGAAAATCTTAGAGGCTTGGGCAAGTCCAAGAAGTCTGGGCATTTGACCAGCAGTGGGGGAAATGTCAGAACTTGAATTAATAGGTTGTTGAGTCAGGTCTTTCCATTGTCCGTTTTCATCCAAAAAATGAGTGGTAAAGTGACCGCCCATTTGCCTTCCGGCAGACATGGGTTCTTCTTCCAGATTAGTATTGGCGTATAATCCAGAGAAAAATTGCTCAATGGACAATTGGTCTAAGGCCATCATGATGGTTTGGTCACGGTAGTATCCTGCACGGAAATCACCTTTTTGCACGGCCTTGGCCCAAGCTAATTGAGGAACCTCCTTACCATCACCAAAAATTCCAAATTTTGCTTTTCCTGTTAAAACTTCTCGTCTACCCAATAAGCTACATTCTCTAGATACCACGGCTACTTTGTAGTCGCTTAGAACAGCTTTTTTGAATTCGTCAAAAGAAAGATTTCGAGAAACTTCAGGATTTGTTGGCATATGTTGGATTTTATGTTGCACAAAGGTAGTCAAACTTTGCTTTAATTGCAACGCAAAAAATAGTTAATAATTTTAAATAATTATCAATTTTTTCTATTAAAACTGAATATTATTCAAAATAACATTAAAATACAATAGGTAAATAATGAAATCTTTAAAGGATCTCGGTTAGTTTTAATACCACTTTCTTCTAAATAAACCCAATAAGGTTTGGGGATCTACCGTAAAGATAAACCTAATTTTTTCCGAATAATGTGCTTGACTAATTTCCCACCCTAAATTGGAGTACACGGGAAAGTAAATCTCAAAATAATCCTGAACCAAGTTCAACCTAAAACCGGCATCGTAAACAAATTTTGGATTTCGATTTCTATTTTTCACTAACCCAATATCGCCATATACTTGAAAATACCTCCAGATAGACGTACTTAAGTTGGCAGTTGTGATCCATTGGTTTGCATAGGCTGGTTCGAGCTTCGACTTGAAACCTCCTTCGGCAATGATCAATTGCTGACTAAAAATTCCCGAAGCTTCAGAACGTCCCAAATAGCCGTAATCAAATAAGTAATCGGTTGGTCTGTCCAGAGCATAGCTGAAATAGTCAAAGCCATCAGGATTGTTATTGTACAGAAAAAACCCTGTAAACAATCTTAAGCTAAACTGACTGTTGTTTTCGTACAAGTGCCTGTATTTGAAATTAAATGCCAGTTTTCCGAACGATTTTGACAATTGAAAATCTACCAGCCAATGCTGTAGATCTATCAAGTTATCATTAGAATGTACATAGCGTGAATTGAAAACACTGTAGTCTGGCGTATCAACACCTTCTACAAAATTTGGATTTTCATCCCTTGAAATGGATAAGAATCTGAAATCCAAATATTGACGCTTATTGGAACGAAAATCATTTTTATCCCTAAACGCAAACGAAATGGAAGGGTAAAATCGTCTAACAAATAAGTCTTTGGCATACGATTGATAGCTCGCGCTAATGCCATAATTTATGAGGTATAGGTCTTTGTTTTCAATATTATGGGTCTTGTATATTGAGCCAGATCCCGTAATGTTTTTTGAATTGAGTGCATATTGCGGTTCCAGTTTGTAATTAAGCTGCTTTCTTAAAATTGTTTTATTGTAGAATTTGGCTCCCAAGGTTAAACCATCATAAATATTGTTGAATTTCACCAAGGGCATAATAAATACCTGATTGTAATTAGGGTCTTCAACATCCTTGAATAATCGTATCTGAAGGGGTTTGTTGTTAAAAAGGAAGTTCTTAAGGGATTTTTGATTGTCCCTCATGTTGTGCTCAGGCATTGTAGCATCATAATTCAGGGCAATTTTATCAATTCCATCTTTCGGGATGGTCATGGTTTTTTCATCAGTTATGTTTTCCAACCATACTTTTGAAACTACACTGTCTTTTTTTAAAGTGAACAAGGAAACGGGCATGTTGTTATTTCCTTTGTTTTTGATTGTAAAGGTGATGGAATCGTCACTGCGTTTAACCCGTTTCAGTTTGAAGTCTATTTTTTCTCTTGTGCCAACGTAATCCTCAAAAAACCAACGGATGTCTTTTGGGGTACTGGCTTCAACAAATGCTTCAAAATCATTGGAATTCACCATTTTTAGTTGGTACTGCGCTATGAACGATTTCAGGGTATGGTCTATACTGTAATTCCCTAAAAAATCGCCTAAATATTTTAACCCGATACCTGCTTTATATTTGCTTGCAATGTTAGTGTTGAATTTTAGCAACGAGTCTTTTTGCATACTTAAAGGCTGGTCTCTGTTGGTTCTAGCCATGTTCATATAGGCCAGGAAATATTGTTCATTGAACTTTAAATCAGAAGCATGGAATGATTTGATTCCCCAAATATTTGCCAAACCACCCAGCATCTTAACATTGGGGTAATACGTTTCAACATATTTCATCATGAAATAAACTTGGTAAGCGTCCATGATCCATTGATCTTTTCTGGGGTTGAGCAGAAGCACGTTTTCAAGATAATTGTTGATGGTGGTTTTGAGCAGTTTTAACTCATATTGAAAATTTCCAGGAAATGGCCTGATGAAACTGGGCAATTGATTTAAACCATAAATGGGTTGCTTTTTATAATCTATGTCTGTTACCAAAAGTCTTTCATGAGGATAGCTACCAATGTTCTCCTTGATGAATTTGATAATTTGGTCCGTGATAATGGCCTGTTCCATGTCACTGGTACTCTCGGTTTCTAGATCGTACACAACAGTAAGCCCATCCATTTTTACTTCCTTGAAACGTTGGGTTTTGGTTATGAAGAGCTTAGTGTTTTTTCGGTTTTCACCACCTAATATTTCAATGGTATTCTCACCATCAGCTATTTTTTGAAAACTATTGAGCTCGCTGGCAATAAAATAATTAGTGGGGTATTTCAGTTGAATGGAAATATCGGACAAGGGAATGTACATATCATCCAAATCCTTATTGCTCTGGTACTGCCAGTGGCCATCATAAACTGCGGGGACAATATACCAATACCTTAAATTGAAATCTCCTGAGGAAGTTACGCCATATCTGGTAAACTTGCTTGAAGGAATCTGTACAATATAATTTAGCCGTAAGGTATAACTTTCACCGGGTAAAAGGGGTGTTATCAATTCCACCTTGATAACATCAATTTGTTCGGGGAGCCTATCAAATGTTACATCCTGCCCATTTTGGGTCATGGAAGTAATAACCGTATAACCTCGGTCTTCATTTTTTGCAAAATGAAAATCACTTTTGAATTCTTCGGCAAATCGTTTGGCCAGCGGTGAGGTCTTAACGGAATAGCTTTCCATCCAATCGTTCAAGTAGATTGTCTTGAGAGTATCAGCCGAAGTGTTTTTATAGGTTATGATTTGTTCAATGCTCAATTGTTTTTTATCAGGCAGGAGCGAGGCATTGATGGAAATGGTATTTTTATTTTCGGTAGTGAGTACGTCCGGAGATTGCGCATAAACAAGCATGCACAACACATAAAGCACTGTGAAAATAATACCTCTTTTTTTCATAGCATTTAGTACAAAGCTATTTTAGAAATTCGGACTCAAGTTGTACTTATCGTAGAAACTGTCCAGTATTTCAATAACTTCATCTTCGGTATCAACCAAATTTATCAAATCTAAATCTTTTTCACTGATATTGCCAAATTTCCCCAGCAGGGTTTCTCTTACCCAATCAAACAAACCGCTCCAAAATTCGGTACCCACGAGAATGATAGGGAACTTTTCAATTTTATTGGTTTGAATCAAGGTAATGGCTTCAAACATCTCGTCCAAAGTTCCAAAACCGCCGGGCATCACTACAAATCCTTGGGAATACTTGACAAACATCACTTTGCGAACAAAGAAATAATCAAAATCCAAGTTTTTATCAGAATCTATATACGGATTATCGTGTTGTTCAAAGGGCAATTCTATATTAAGACCCACAGAAGTACCGCCCGCTAAATGAGCACCTTTGTTTCCTGCTTCCATAATGCCGGGACCGCCACCGGTAATTACACCATAGCCGTTGTCTACAATTTTTTGGGCAATGCGTTCTGCCAGTTGATAGTATTTATTGTCCGGTTTTGTGCGTGCCGAGCCAAAGATGGAAACACAAGGGCCTATTCGACTTAATTTTTCATAACCAGTGACAAATTCGCCCATGATCTTGAAAATAGCCCAAGAATCATTGGTTTTTATCTCATTCCAACCTTTCGGATGTTGTTCTTTTCTCATGTTGAGATTTATTTTGTAAAGCCATCAAAGGTAAAAGAAATTACCAAAAACAAGGTTTAATAAAGTTTTAAAATAATGATTGGATACTTTTTAATAACTGAATCTTATGGATTTTAGTATGGCATAAAAAAAGCAGATTGAAAATTATCTGCTTTAAAATGTATTCTGAAAAATGTAGGTTTTTTTAATCTAGGGGTTTTCTACCGGAAATGATGTTGTAGAGTATTACTATTACAGCAATCACAATTAGAACGTGAAACAAATTGTTGGTTGACATTCCGGGAATAATACCCAAAAGTCCCAGTAACCATCCGATAATGCATATTACGGCAACTAGCCAAAGTAAACTTCTCATAAGATATTGTTTAAGGGGTTTGTATACCTAAATATACGCACAATAATTTCAAAAAGATTATTGCGGGGAAAAATGATCACAAATTCAATGACCTTTTAAATCACGCGTTAAGCTCTTTTTCAAGGAATTTGGCAGTATAGCTTTTATGGTTTTTAATGAGTTCCTCAGGAGTGCCTTCGGCTACAATTTCGCCACCGTTTTTACCGCCTTCATACCCTATGTCTATGACGTAATCCACCATTTTTATGACATCCATGTTATGTTCTATAATCACAACGGTATTACCTTTGTCAACTAGTTTATTGAGCACAATCATGAGTACTCTTATATCTTCAAAATGCAGCCCGGTAGTTGGTTCATCTAGAATATAAAAGGTGTTGCCGGTATCTCTTTTACTTAATTCTGTGGCCAATTTAATACGCTGTGCTTCACCGCCACTCAACGTGGTGCTTTGTTGTCCAAGAGTGATGTAGCCCAGGCCAACATCTTGAATGGTCTTGATTTTCTTGTATATCTTCGGAATGTGCTCAAAGAATTCTACCGCTTCATTAATGGTCATTTCCAGAACATCTGAAATGGACTTTCCTTTATATCTGATCTCCAAAGTTTCTCTATTGAATCGTTTGCCTTGGCAGGTTTCACATTCAACATACACATCGGGTAAGAAATTCATTTCAATTACGCGCAAACCACCACCTTGACAGGTCTCACAACGGCCACCAGCAACGTTAAAACTGAACCGACCGGGTTTATAACCTCGAATCATGGCTTCGGGAACTTTGGCAAAAAGATTTCGTATTTCACTAAAAACACCTGTATAAGTTGCGGGGTTACTTCGAGGTGTGCGCCCTATAGGCGATTGGTTGATATCGATAACTTTATCTATATTTTCAAGACCTTCAATACTTTTGTAAGGCATCGGTTTCTTGACCGCTCTAAAAAAATGATGATTCAGGATAGGGTAGAGCGTTTCGTTAATGAGGGTAGATTTTC
>JAGQZG010000228.1 GCA_020435705.1 Mangrovimonas sp. | reverse complement strand
AGAGGAAGCCAAAAAAAGGGACCATAGAAAGCTTGGCAAGGAATTGGAATTGTTTACTTTTTCATCTAAGGTTGGCCAAGGATTGCCTTTATGGCTTCCGAAAGGAGCTGCCCTTAGGGAACGCTTGGAGAACTTTTTAAAGAAAGCGCAAAAAAAGGCAGGTTATGAAATGGTGGTTACACCACATATAGGTCAAAAGGAACTATATGTTACTTCTGGACATTATGCAAAGTATGGACAAGATAGTTTTCAGCCTATACATACTCCTAAAGAAGATGAAGAATTTCTACTAAAGCCCATGAATTGCCCCCATCATTGTGAGATCTACAATTCTGGGCAATGGTCTTATAAAGATCTTCCAAAAAGGTTTGCAGAATTTGGCACCGTATATAGATATGAACAAAGTGGGGAACTGCATGGCTTGACCAGAGTAAGAGGCTTTACCCAAGATGATGCCCACATCTTTTGTACTCCAGAGCAATTGGATGAAGAATTTAAAAGCGTCATTGACCTAGTGCTGTATGTTTTCAGTGCTTTGGGATTTGAGGACTTTGTTACCCAAGTATCTGTAAGGGATCCCGAGAATCCCGACAAATATATAGGCGATACCAAGCATTGGGAGATGGCCGAACAGGCTATCATTAATGCTGCAAGAGATAAAGGCTTGGATTTTGTTATTGAACCGGGCGAAGCTGCTTTTTATGGCCCCAAACTAGATTTCATGGTTAAAGATGTATTGGGCAGAAGCTGGCAGCTAGGAACCATACAAGTAGATTACAATTTACCTGATCGTTTTGATTTATGGTATAAAGGTAGTGATAACGAGTCTCATAGACCTGTTATGATTCACCGTGCTCCCTTTGGCAGCATGGAGCGTTTTGTGGCCATTTTAATTGAGCATACGGCTGGAAATTTCCCTTTATGGCTCACGCCAGATCAGGTTATCATTCTGTCTATTAGTGAGAAATATGAAAAATACGCCGAAAAAGTTTTAAATTTGTTAGAAAATAACGAAATTCGCGCCCTCTTAGATCATCGCAGTGAAACTATGGGAAGGAAAATTCGGGATGCCGAAACTAAAAAAATTCCCTATATGATCATAGTAGGAGAAAACGAAGAAAACGAGCAGAAAATAAGTGTTCGTAAGCACGGTGGCAAAGACCTTGGCATGATAAGTGTTGAAGAATTTGCCCAAATTATTGACCAAGAAATCAATAAAACATTAAAACAATTTTAAGTTTAACTAAAATTTTATAGCCATAGCATTTAAAAACCAAAGAAACTCCGGAAGAGCTAAAGAGGAGCAACACAGAATCAATAATAGTATAAAAGCTAGTCAAATTCGTCTAGTTGGAGACAATGTTGAAACAGGTATTTACACCGTTTCCAAAGGTCTTCAAATGGCTGATGAATTAGGGCTTGATCTCGTAGAGATTTCACCTAAAGCTGACCCACCGGTTTGTAAAATAATGGATTACAAAAAGTTTCTTTACGAGCAAAAGAAACGTGATAAAGTTTTGAAGGCGAAGGCTACGAAAGTCATCATTAAGGAGATCAGATTTGGTCCACAAACGGATGACCACGATTACGAATTCAAAAAAAAGCATGCTGAACGTTTTTTGAAAGACGGGGCTAAACTCAAAGCATTCGTGTTCTTCAAAGGTCGTTCAATCATCTTTCAAGAGCAGGGACAAATCTTATTGTTAAGATTGGCTCAAGATCTTGAAGAATATGGCAAAGTTGAACAAATGCCAAAACTAGAAGGTAAGCGAATGACCATGTTCATTGCTCCCAAAAAAGTAAAATAATCCTGAAAAGTTCAGGTTGAAAATAAATAAGCGAAATAAAAACTAGGAAAAAAGATGCCTAAACAAAAGACAAAATCTAGTGCTAAGAAACGTTTCAAACTAACGGGCACTGGAAAGATCAAGAGAAAACACGCTTACAAAAGTCACATCTTAACCAAGAAGTCTAAGAAGCGTAAGTTGGCGTTAACTCACTCTGGCTTAGTTCACGATAGTGATGTTAACAGCGTAAAAGAGCAATTACGTTTAAAATAATTGCCCTTTAGGTTTATTTAATTATTGTTTAACCATGGAGTCAGGCCAAACCAAAGAGTCAAAATTTTAAAAGACCGCCTGCTACAAAAAAATTAAGATTATGCCAAGATCAGTAAATTCAGTTGCAAAAAGAGCCAGAAGAAAAAAGGTTCTTAAGCAAGCCAAAGGTTATTACGGACGTAGAAAGAACGTTTGGACAGTAGCCAAAAACGCGGTTGAAAAAGGGATGGTTTATTCCTACAGAGATCGTAGAAACAAAAAGAGAACATTCCGTGCTTTATGGATTGCCCGTATTAATGCAGGTGCTAGACAATATGGAATTTCTTACTCGAAGTTTATGGGTATGTTGAAAGCCAGTAATATCGAATTGAACCGTAAGGTTCTTGCCGATTTGGCCATGAACAATCCAGAAGCCTTCAAAGCAATTGTTGAAAAAGTAAAATAAGGCGTTTGCCTATTGTATAACATATTTCGCTTATAAAATCCGGCTCTTTGGGGTCGGATTTTTATTTTAAATAACATTTAGTTAAACCCCTAAAGTATACTCTTTGCTAGATTTACAGAAAACTATGAAGATGGATTTGTCCCAAGTTAAATTAGTGGTTACCGATATGGATGGCACTTTGTTGAATTCTGAAGGAAAAGTAAGTGCAAATTTTCTCTCTCTCTTTGAAGAGTTAAAGCGTTTGGATTTAACTTTTGTTGCCGCTAGTGGAAGACAGTACCATAGTATTGTTGACAAACTTCACATGATTAAGGATGAGATTGTGATCATAGCCGAAAATGGAGGCATTACTAAACAAGGTGGAGTGACTTTACAATACAATTATTTCCCAAAGGAAGAGGTTAGACACCTTGTTCCTTTACTTAGGAACATTAAAGATATTTATCCCGTGATATGCGGCGAAAACAAAGCCTATATTGAAACCAAAGAGGAGCGGTTTATAAACCTACTAAGTGAATACTACTCTTCTTTTGAACTAGTGGATGATTTACTGGATGTAGATAACGATAACTTCTTTAAAATAGCGGTCTATAATTTTGAAAACTCCGAGAAAAACATCTACCCCCATTTGCAGCATCTTAATGGCAATATTCAAGTTAAAGTATCCGGAAGGCATTGGGTAGACCTCTCGCACATAAATACCCACAAAGGCTTTGCGTTGAAAAACCTTCAACAGCAGCTTAATGTTTCAGAAGAAGAAACCATGGTCTTTGGCGATTACAACAATGATTTGGAAATGCTAAGTTTGGCCTATTACAGTTTTGCCATGGAAAATGCCCATCCAAACGTAAAAAATACGGCCCGCTTTGTAACCAAAAGCAATGACGAAGAAGGCGTGGAAACCATTCTGCAACAACTCATCAAAGAAAAAAAGGGGATTCTTTAGAATTTATACTCAGAAAGCGATTTGGGGAAATTCTCAGGATTTTCGGCTAAATGGTATCTTGG
>JAGQZG010000227.1 GCA_020435705.1 Mangrovimonas sp. | reverse complement strand
TCGCCTAATGCATAGAAATTCTTTGCCATGACTACCAATCCTTTGGCACTAAAATATTTATAAGCCGAATAGTCTTTAGCCAATTTCTGTACTGTGGTATTGGAGGCTTCGTATTTTCCCTCTTTGTTTTTGAAATAGGCATTGTAGTAAAGCGCTTCGGCCTTTAACTCGCCAGAAGCCACTTTTTCCACTTCGGTATACGCTTGTTTTGCTTTTGCTTCGTCTCCAGTTTTAATAGCCGATCTGGCAATAATCACATGGGCATCACTCTTTATTTTATTGTCTATGGTTGCATTGCCCAAAACCTTTTCAGCATAAGAAACCGCTTGGTTGTACTGGTTAAGCTGATAGTTGGCTTTCATTAAATTGGATTGCGCAAACACCACATTCTGTGGAATTTGGGCTTCCTCTTCCAAACGCTCCAAGATGGGCGTTGCTTGAGTCCAGTTTTTCTGCTCCAAATAAATCTGCGATAATCTGGTTAAGGCCTCTTCCGTAAATTCATTTTGAGACACATTGGCAACGGCCTCATAATGTGGTGCCGCAGTTTCTGAAAGTCCTTTTTGGAAATATAACTGAGCCAAATAGAAATGCGCCTGCAAGGCATGCAATCCTTTCGGGAACTGATTTAAATAACTGTTGAACAATTTGATAGCTTGTTCCGGTTTGTTTTCCAAAAATTGTTTCTCGGCCGATTCATACGTTGTGTTATCCAAATCGGCGTCCGTCACTTCCACATAATCCAACGTTCTTACCCAAGCGGCATATTCGTCCACTCGGCCTTCGTCAACATATATCAAGCGAGCGGTTGCTACAGCTTGTGTAGCATCGGCCGTATTGGGGTATTTTTTGGCTACCGTTTTAAATTTCCCTAAGGCTTGACCGTTAGTCCCTTGATTGTAGTACACCAACCCTTGGCGCAGCATCGCATTAGATACAAAAGCACTGGTTGGGTAGTCTGAAATCAATTGGTCATAAAACTGAATGGCTTTAGACGTTTCTCCAACCTTGACATAAGAATTGCCCAACTCAAACAAGGCGTCATCACGGAATTTGGACTTCTTCTGATTCTTGATAAACGCTTCCAGTTGTTGGTTTTTCTTCGAATTGTTTCCAGCAAACCCATTGCTCATGGCAATTTGGAAATAGGCATAATCCGGATCTATTTCACCTATATTGATTGCTTTTTCATAGGCCGAAACAGCTGCGGAATAATTGCTACTAGCAAAATAGGCATCGCCCAATCTTAGGTAGGCATCGTTTCGTCGCACTCTATCATCGGCATTTTTGGATAAAAATTGATTGAAATACTCGGCTGCTTTGCTGTAGTTTTTCAACTTGAAATAGGTGTAAGCCAAATTATAATCCAAGTTCACTTTTTCAGGAGTTGGAGTGCTTTCTTGCTCAAATTGCTTGTACCCTATCAATGCTTCCTCAAAATTGGAAAGGCTGTAATCTGTTTCGGCCTTCCAATAGGTGGCTCTAGACACAAAAACCGGATCTATTGGTTCTTTGATAGATTTCGTGAACATCTCACGGGCTTCCTGATATTTGTCTTCACTGTACAACTCCAAACCACGGTAGAATGTTACCTTTTGATAGGCCTGCTTGTTCTCAAAACTTTTCTTGCCTTCCAATAATTTCATGGCCTCACCGTAATTTTTGGAGGTGATATAAGAGTCAATCAACAGGGTTTCTATTTCGTCCCTGTATTCCGTTTTTGGGTACTTATCCAAATAGGAAGTCAGCACTTGCGGTACCGATTGGTATGGATTTCCTATCTCATAACTTATTTTGGCATAATTGAGCCAGGCATCTTCTTGGATTTTCAAATCGAAATCCATTTGCGAGGCATTTCTGAAGGCATTTAACGCCTCCTGTTTCTTGTCTAAATGCACATAGCTTTCCCCTAAGTGATAGTACGCATTTTGGGCAACACCATTGTTTCCATCAACAATTTTATTGAATTCACCTATGGCATTTTCATAATCGCCTTGTTTGTAATAGGCATACCCCAACTGATAGTAATCGGTATTGTTCCACTTGCCTTTTTTTCCTTTGTATTCCGTTAAGAAAGGAATAGCTTCGGCATAGTTTTCTAAATTGAAATAGCTTTCGCCAATGATTTTGTTCAGTTCGGAAACTTCATTGGCATCACTGGTAGGCAATTGCTCTTTGGCCAATGTGATGGCTTTTTCAAAATTGCCCAACTTGAAATTCAAATCGGCTTGATAGTACGAGAGTTTCTCTTTGTATTTTTCCTCGTCGCTTACTTGGTCAAAATACTGATTGGCTTGCTCGTAATCGTCACTTTCGTAGGCCATAAAGCCAATGTAGTATTTGGCTTGGGAGCCATACTCTTGTGAGTTTTCCACCCGACTCAAATAGTTTTTGGCATCGGTATATTGTTTGGTGGCGAATGCCGAATATCCATTTTGAAAATTGAATTTCTCCCGTTCGGTTCTTCCCAAAGCATCTTCATCAACCTTATCGTACCATTTTCTGGCATAGGCATATTTTCCGTTTAGGAAATAGTAATCGGCCACATCCAGAAATGCCGAGTTTCGTTTGGTACTCGTTGGATAGTCTTCAACAAATTTTTCTACCAACTGATCTGCATTCTGCTGATTGAGTCTTACTGCGCAATTGGCAATATAGAATGCACAATCGGACTCCACGGTTTCATTTTCGGTGGTCTTCTGAATGTGCTCAAACAACGACTGCGAAGCGAGATACTGCTGATTATTATAGAGCGTCAAGGCTTTTTGGAAATCGGCATACTCGTTAGTGTACACGGCCGACTCTTGTGCGAATGTAAAATACCAACTACTTGCAATTAAGAGCAAGGTGGCAAACATTTTTTTCCCCATTAACTTTAAGTTTTTAGTTGTGATCAAAGATATTTCATATCTCTAACCTATAACGCAAGAATCGTGCTATAATTATAAAGAAGTTATTAAAAGTGGGAAGGTGGAAGTGAGAAGTGGGGTCCATTAAGTGTATTCTTCTAAACAGTGCTTGGTTACTTCAAAAGCACCAAAGCAGGCGTATAAAATCATTGAATGTATTAATAGCAGACAAAATTGAGTTTTCATTTTTTTTATAATACTTTTACAATCCCATACAAAAAATCCGAATATGTCCAATCCTGTTTTAAAATTAAAAGATGTAGCCATTTACCAAGGTGGTAGTTTGGTATTATCTGAGGTAAATGTTGAAGTCAACAAAGGTGATTTTGTTTATCTCATTGGAAAAACAGGCAGTGGTAAAAGCAGCTTCATGAAAACGCTTTATGCCGATTTGGAATTGACCGAAGGCGAAGGAAGCATCGTGGATTTTGACCTTAAAACGCTTAAAGAGAAAGACATTCCCTTCTTGAGACGAAAATTGGGCGTGGTTTTTCAGGATTTCAAACTACTCACAGACCGAACCATAAACGACAACTTACTTTTTGTACTCAAAGCAACCGGCTGGAAAGACAAAGGTGAAATGCAAACCCGTATAGAAGAAGTCCTTGACAAAGTGGGCATGAAAACC
>JAGQZG010000226.1 GCA_020435705.1 Mangrovimonas sp. | reverse complement strand
ATACTAAGATCAAACCCAAACCATTCCGGTTTCATGACCATAGCCAAGTTGATAATAAGTAACAATACACTCCCAATATATCCCATAGAAAATCCTCTGGCACTTATCCTGTCCTGTTGTTCGGGATAAGCTATATCCGGTAAATATGAATTATAATAAACCAGACTTCCCCAATAGCCAATGAGCCCCATGAAATAAAACAGCAAGCTTAAATGAATTCTATCTGGACTCGTATCAAACCAATTTAAGCCAATACAACCCAAACTTCCAACATAACAAAACAATTTCATGAAAAACTTCTTATTGCCAACATAGTCGGCAATACCAGACAAGATTGGAGACATAAAAGCCACGACCAAAAACGTAAAAGCCGTAACATAGGATATTAAGGCAGAATTCTTAAAAACAATCCCAAAGGCTTCAATTTTATCACCTTCCATAAAATGCAAAGTGCCATAAAAAATCGGGAAAATTGTAGACGCAATAGTTAAGGTGTAAACCGAATTGGCCCAATCATAAAAGGCCCAAGCGTTTAGAAGCTTTTTACTTCCCTTTTCAATGTTTTCCATAAAAAAAGCTGTTAGTTAATGGAACAGCTTCTAAAGTACTTAAATATTTTTTATTTAAAGTTAGGAGTTTGTCTAAAAGTTGACACTCCAAATTTTTTCGCTTCTGCCGCCGCTTTGGGGGCCAACGCTTTTAAATTATCAATCCGACTTTGATTGGATGGGTGCGTACTCAAAAATTCCGGTGGTGCCTGTCCCCCACTTTGGGCGTCCATTCGCTCCCACAATTTAGACGCTTCATACGGATCGTAACCAGCTATGGCCGCAAGATAAATACCTATTTGATCGGCTTCGGTTTCATGGCTTCTACTGAAAGGCAACATACCTCCAACCGAAGTGGTAATGCCATAGGCTTGATTATATAAACCTATGTTCTTATCGTTTTGCAAGGCCACATTCAACCCCACAGCACCTATTTGCTGCAACATGGAGGCACTCATGCGCTGTTGTCCATGATTAGCCAAGGCATGGGCTACTTCATGCCCCATGATAATGGCTAGGCCTGTTTCATTTTGTGCGATAGGTAAAATGCCAGTGTAAACCACAATTTTTCCGCCGGGCATACACCAAGCATTCACCGTTTTATCATTAACCAGATTATATTCCCAAGCATAATCTTTTAAATAGCCTTGATACCCATTAGCATTCAAATAGCGCTCAGCGGCAATAGCAATACGCTGCCCCACTCGAGTCACCATTTCAGCTTGTGAAGTTCCTTTTACTACATTATTTTCTGATAAAAACTGATTATATTGTTGAAATGCTGCCGGAAATAATGTACTGTTTTCAGTTCCGGGAAGTGCCATCGTGCTTTTCCCAGTAAAAGGATTGGTAGCACAAGACAAAAGCAAGCCTAATGTTAATACACCAGTAAAATAAGTCTTCAATTTCATGAAAATAAAATTTAAATAATACCTACTTAAAGGTACAAAAAACGTTTCTAACTTTAGGACACAAAAAACAAGAATAAGTCACTTAAACTACTTGCCCAAAATATGAAGTTGGGTGAAATCTTTATCAATCTCCATCTCATTGTTACCGTTTAATCCAACTTGTGACAGTGGAATGTCCACATTGTCTACTTGGATTTTCTTCACCTTAAACGGCAGTCCGTGAAACTTAATTTTAAAGGTCTCAAACGGCGCCGTGTATTTCCCTTCCTTATGCTGTTGAATAATCAATTGGTCAGGTTTCCCGGTGAGTTTGAAGCTTCTTAAGCTGAAACGTCCTTTGGTGTAATCGTAACCATCGTGGGCATCATCAAACAGAATGGAGTCTTCTTTCCCTTCCTTAAAATAAACATCCAACATAACTTGGTCAATTACTTTTTCACCCACATATTGCTGAACTGGAAATCTAGGAATAATAGCGCCTTCCTTAACAAAAATAGGCATGCTATCTATATCGGCATCTACCCAAGATTCTTTTCCTCCAGTTACGACTTCATTCGTCCAGAAATTATACCATTTTCCGCGGGGGATAAACATACGTCTACCTTTGGCATTAGGTTCTTGTATTGGGCAAACCAAAATTTTATCACCAAAAATGAATTCGTCTGTTCTGTAATGCGTATGAATATCTTCTTGGTCAAACAACACTAACGACTTTATCATGGGGATCCCTTCATCAACATACTGCCAGAAAGTGGTATATAAATACGGTAAGAGTTGGTAGCGCAATTCTATAAATTTCCTAACAATATCGGTTACTTCTTCATCAAAGGCCCAAGGTTCTTGATTCCCATGGTCTCCGGACGAATGAACTCTACAGAAAGGATGAAAGACGCCAAGTTGAATCCAACGGGCAAATAACTCACCCTGAGGTTGTTCTGCAAAACCACCTATATCACTACCGGCAAAAGAAAAACCGGACATGGCCAAGCGCTGTGCTTGTATATTAGCTATCCATAAATGTTCCCAAGTTGCTACGTTATCACCGGTCCAAGTTGATGTGTAACGTTGTGTGCCAGAATAGGCCGCTCTTGTAATCACAAAAGGTCTTTTAGGAAATGAAAACCGTTTTAAACCTTGATAAGTGGCTCTTGCCATTTGCATTCCATAAATATTATGGGCCTTTCTATGACTGCAAGGGTTCCCTTCATAATCATGCCTTACATCGTCTGGGAAGGTCTTGTTGGGAACTTCCATTACGGCTGGCTCGTTCATGTCGTTCCAAACGCCTTTAACCCCTATATCCTCTATCAATTCCTTGAATAATCCCGACCACCATTCACGCACTTCCGGATTGGTAAAGTCAGGGAAATAACATTCTCCTGGCCAAACTTTTCCTTTCATGTAAGGACCATCGGCACGTTTACAGAAATAATCTTTTTCCAAAGCTTCCTTGAAAACCGAATAGTCTTTATCTATCTTGATTCCCGGATCAATGATCACCACGGTTTTAAAACCCGCATCGGCCAATTCCTGTACCATGCGTTTTGGATCGGGGAAATAGTTATTATCCCAAGTAAAACAACGGAAACCATCCATATAGTCTATATCCAAATAAATTGCGTCACACGGAATTTGCAGTTCACGGAACTTACTGGTTATTTCTTTCACTTTGGATTCAGGATAGTAGCTCCACTTACATTGGTGGAACCCTAAAGCCCAAAGTGGTGGCAATTGGTGTGGTTTTCCAGTTAAATCGGTATAATTGGAAACTACATCTGTCATTTGCGGGCCATAAATGAAATAATAGTTCATCTCGCCGCCTTGTGCCCAAAAACTAGTAACGAAACGACGTTCTTGAGCAAAATCAAAAAAGGATCTAAAGGTATTATCAAAAAACACACCGTAGGCCTTGTTGTTTATCAATCCGGTGTAAAAAGGAATGGCCTTGTATATGGGATCGGTTTGCTTGCCGTATGCATAGGAATCAGTCACCCAATTTTCAAATCGCTTGCCTTTTAAGTTAAGTTCAACGGGTTTGTCTCCTAAGCCAAAATAGCTTTCTCCATCATGGGAAACTTTGCTCATTTTGACAA
>JAGQZG010000225.1 GCA_020435705.1 Mangrovimonas sp. | reverse complement strand
GCAGGTCAAGTCCTTTATATTCAGGAAACTTCTCGTTCATTCTATCCTTTTTCTAATAAGGATGCGAAATTAAGCAATTTTGATTAATTAGTCCCCTGAAAATGTGCATTTTTAACTATGGAATTACACATCTGTAAAAGCTACTTTCTCAATTTTTCAATCAATTTTTGAAAATTAAAAAACCATAAGGTTCTAAAGTAACATTTCCGTTGACATTTAATTGGCCTTGTGAATAGAACATTTCAGCTTTTGACACCAAATAATTAGGAATGTTTATTGTTTTATCTGTCACATTAACAATTACTGTAACAGAGTCGCTGGCTGTTGTGCGTTTGAATGCCAATAAGCCTGTGGTATCAAAAAAAAGTGGTTGGTAATCTCCCAATCGCAACGCTTCATGACTCTTTCTTAATTCCAAAAGTTTTTGGTAATGGTACCAAAGAGATCCTTTATCTTTTAACTGTTCTGATAAGGCCAACTTATCAATAGCTTGGGTTTGCCAAAAAGAAATATCCCACCACTGGCCCGTGTCTTTATACCAAACTGCAATTCCTTTATCGTGATAATTTGTGGTCCATGGAAAAGCTTCTCTCACTGGAATATGGTTGGCATCGCTGCCCCATTCATGGGTTGTTCCTGTAACGCCCAGTTCTTGCCCGTAGTAAATGGATGGGATTCCCGGCAACAGGATATTCAAAACAGCCCCTAATCTCAATAACCCACTATTGCCTTCAACGGTCGTGGCATATCTTTCAGTATCATGATTTTCTATGAAATTGACATTGTATTTACCGTTTTTGAATTTGGATAACGTACTGTCAATAATTGTATGAACTTGATTGGGGTCAATCTCTACTTTCTTGATTTCCGTTTTTTCAAACATGTCCTGACTCGCTTTTTTGGAGGACAGAGCAAACTTCAATGGAAAATTAAAAGAGGCATCGGCTCCACTTCTAGTTACCATATCGGCTCCATATTTACCCCAATTGGCTGGTTCACCTAACACAAAAATATTGGGGTTGACTTCCTTACATGCCGTGAAAATAGGATTCCAAAAATCAGCATACATTGAGGTAATGATGCCTTTGTAATCCAAATCGTCCATAATGTGATCTATTCTAAAACCATCAACCCCATCATCAAAGTTTCCATCTTTATTGGGGTCTACCCAATACAGGTAAAACTCTTTCATCCAGTTTTTTACAGGAGCTTGGTTTAAATCCAAAATAACGATGTGGTGGCTCTCTCCAGGCCAAGCCTTAAAATTGAACAGCGGAGATCTGGCAGGAAGGAAAATCTGTTCAGGATATTGATTCAAAGAATCTGTATAATAAATAAAATCAGAATACTTGGAGGTGGGATTTTTATACGAATCGTCAAACCAGATGTTACCCTCTTGGGCATATTGGGTTTCCATATCCATCAAGAATTTCAACCCTTTTTCATGAACCGCTTTTACAAAGTTTATATAGTCTTCTTTGGAACCATACTCAGGATCAATATTGTAATAGTTTGTAGGGAAATAATTATGGTAAAAATCCGATTCATAAAGTGGCGTAAAAAGAATGGTTGTGACTCCCAATTGTTTTAGATAATCCAATTTTTCAACAAAACCATTCAAGTCCCCGTGCAAGTCTCCATTGCTGTCATAAAAACTGCGTTGCATAACATGGTATATGACCTCGTTGTTCCAATTGATAGGTTCCTTTGCCTTTTGAATTTGCACTTCTTTCTCAGATTGTTTGCAACAAAACAAAGAACCAGCAACAACACACAGCCATATAAAATAGGACGTCTTTTTCATAATTCTAACGTTTTGGGAAGGTTATCTTTCTAAGAACTGTTTCTCCCATAGGAACCAATTTGATTGGTTGTTGCTTGTTTTCATTTTCCATTGTGCCCAACAAATATGTTTTATGGTCATACCACGATGCCGAATTTTCATTTTCTGAAACAAATTGAAAATTACTTGCGTTTGTTAGAAACAAGTCTTTATATCTTTTCTCTTCAGGAAAACAATAATAATCCTTAAACTTAGTATCTGGATACGTTTTTATTACTTTCTCTTTCGCTGGAATGCTATACGCATAAACCAAGGGCCCTCGTTGAAAATAAAACTCGCCATTGGATGCCTCTAGCTGTTCTATTTCATAGACAAAGGTTACTGTTAATTGGTCGTTGGTTTCCCAGTTTTTTGTCACATGATAATAATTGCCATCTTCTTCTATGGTTGCATTGTTAACTTCCAGTAGCAGTTTTGATGACCATTGAGGTTTTCTAAAACTTAAGGTGAATTTTGAAGGGTGTTCCAGAGTTATGTTGAAATTTATATCCTCGGCAAGGGGGTAATTGGTTTGTTGAAGGATCTTAACAGAAGACCCGTTCACGGTGGCGGTCAATTCGGAGGGACCGTACATAACGGCAACTAATCCATCTTGGGACTTCATCCACATTTCATCTAAAAAATAGCTGAAATTCCTAGCATAATTGGGTACGCAACATACCGCTGGCTCAGAATGCGTTGGAGAATATTTAAAACGGGAATCATCAGCCTCATAACCATCTTCATGACGCTTTCCATCCAAAACATAACAATTATCCAATTTGCCATAGACAATAGCCGTCCCGTCTTGGTTTCTGGAGCCTAGCATAGCATTGTAGGTCAATTTTTCGGCCCTATCAGCATATGTTATATCCCCTGTTTTTTGGATAAATGAAGCATATGAATTTCTAAGCTCCAACATAGTGCAAAACTCCGTACCTGTTTTATCGGGATTGGCCTCCATTTTGGCAATCCATTCGTTGCCATGAGCCGCTCCACTAGGTAAAACACATTTATCCAACTTGTATAGCGCATTGTTGAAAGCCTGCTTCAACTCCGGATATCCCGTATTATAATAAGCATTGATTAAAGGTCTCATATGCTCATAAACATGCGCGCCGTGCCCTTGAAACAAAGAATCTTTTTCCATTAAGAATGAATAGCGCATATCATTAAATGCCCGGTTTAAAGGGTACGTTGAAAAGGATTGATACAAGTACGTGGCATACTCTTGATAGTTTTTAGTGCCGGTAATTCTATAAAGTGTTTCACAAACATCGGTAAGCATTAAACCATGGGTTACTCCGCCAAATTCATTTTTAAGATCAAAAGGATTTTTCCCCAAGGGGCCATACATTTTCATAGTTATCCCCATGGCTTTTTCTACAGCTTGAAGAACCTTTGGGTCACCCGTAAATTCATAGTAAGCCAACAAAGCCCTGAAGGCCGTGGTTTGCGACCACAATTCGCCATTGGATCCCTGATGCTGGTAACGCAAATTAGGTTTGTAAATCCCTATATAACCATCATCATCCTGTGAAGCCAATAAGTTATCGACAATGGCCTTACTCTGTTTTATAGCTCCTTCGTTTTCTGTTAGAAAAGCATGTCTAATAAAACCATCCCACCAATTGCCCGTAGTTTCAGCATTCCACCACATAATAGATTGTTCCCACTCTTCTCCTTTGAGTACCAAATCGCCCATTTCGGGAACGTCCATAACGCCACCACGTCTTTGGGTGTTATACAAATTG
>JAGQZG010000224.1 GCA_020435705.1 Mangrovimonas sp. | reverse complement strand
ATGAGAAAAAGAAATTGGAAACAATTACTTACCGAACGTTCAAAAAGAATCCTAGTACCATTTCTTTTTGGGATAGTAGCCATAACACCTTTGCACATGTTTATCTTTCAGAAATTCTATAACATGCCGTTAAGCTATTACGCAGGAAGCGCCCATTTATGGTTTTTGGGAAATATTTTTGCTTATGTGCTTCTCCTGTCACCTCTGTTTTTCTACTTAAAAAAACATGAAAGTGGTAAGTTTAGAGCAGGCATTGCTAAAGTGATGAGCTATGCAGTAGGGCCATTATCAGTAACTGTCTTTTTTGTATTGGAGATTGTTTTGGTCAAGCCGCAACTATTTGAATTATATGCCCAAACCTGGCACGGATTCTTTTTGGGATTGGTTGCATTTCTTTTCGGATTCCTGTTTGTCTATAGCGGAACTAATTTCTGGCAAACAGTAGCCAAATGGAAATGGTTGTATCTGGCCATGGCTGCCGTTTTATTTGCACTTCGTTACACAGGTTTTATACCCGAGACCATCTATTACCTTAAGGCTTTGGAATCCAATTGCTGGATATTCACTGTTTTCGGGTTGGGTTACCAATATCTTAATAGGCCAAGTGCTACACTAAAGTATCTAAGTCAAGCAGCTTACCCAGTATATATCATTCACATGTTTGTGTTGTATGTAGGCGCCTTGATTATTTTACCATTGGCAATGCCTCCATTCCTGAAATTCTTAGCCATCACCTTTTTCACATTTATAGTTTGCTTCCTAGTCTATGAACTTATACTAAGAAGAATCAACATTTTAAGACCTTTATTTGGATTAAAATGGCAATCAAAAAACAATCAGTTAAATCAATCGACCGTCACTGACTTGCCCGCCAAGACTTCCAATGTCTTGGGCGAAGCATCAGGGACTTAAGGTAATCAACCCAGGCGGAAACGTCTGGGTTTTTTCTTTTGGATTTATTTTATGTCCCAACAATTCAATCAATCACGGCATTGATGTAAGCCCATAAATCATTATCAAATGTAGAGACTGCAAAATTCTCGCCGTCGGCTACATCACCCATTCTCACAACAACCAATTTTTTACTGGGCACCACATAGATTTTTTGATCGTTTTTTCCTAAGGCGGCATACATATCGTCAGGTGCGTTGGGAATCAGCTTCCCTGGGAATTGGAACTGAGATTGAGGCAAGTGGAAACTGGATTTACCATTCAACCACCACAAATAACCATAAGCCAAGTTGATATTTTGAGAGGTATTTGTGGCTTCATCCAAAAAAAATTCGGGAACAATTTGTTGATCTTGCCATTTTCCATGAGCATAAATCATTAATCCAAAGCGAGCCATACTTCTAGTCGTACTTCCATAAACACTTAAGTCGCCCAGATTGAACCAATTACCATCCATGCCAATGGGATCTCTAAGTTTTGTATTGAAATAGGAATTCCAAGATTCACCACTGGCAGCGGCCACTACATCCTGCATTTTAACGTACACATTGTGGTAGGCCCACCGAGTACCAGCATCGGCCACATAATGGAGGTTTGCAGGCGAAACATCATCGCCCAAACTATCGTCCAGCCCAGAACTCATGGATAGCAGGTGTTTGCAGGTAATCAGGTTTTCTTTGTCAAGTGCGGCACTGGTCCAGCCTGTTCCAAGATAGTCGGAAACTTTTTGGTTTATATCCAAAAGCCCTTCCTCTTGGGCAATTCCGGAAACGGTTGAGGTCAAGGTCTTTCCGGCACTGGCCCAATACCAAATGGAGCCGTTTTCATGTCCATTTATGTAATGCTCTACCACCATTTTTCCATTATAAAGCATAATGAAACCTTTGGAATGTTTTTCTTCCAGAAAATCCAGTAAGGGCTGTATTTCACTGTTGTTCCAGCCTACTTGGGTAGCTGTTGCCTCTTCCCAAGTATTGTTTGGATCGTTGTTGGGAGGAAAGTAAATACCTGAAGGTGTAGGCTCAGGGGCGGGCTGCGAGTCGTCACTTGAAGCACAACCTAAAAACAAGAGTGTCAAGCAGAAGGTTACTGGAAAACGGAATTTCATAAGCAGATTTTATTGAGGTTTAGACTGCTAAATATACTAAAGGTTTAATAATGAATCGTTAAGCTTCTTCTTTAATTCGTAAATCATTCAGTATCTTTGCCCACTATTTTTTTCCAAAATGCGTACAAAAACACTCAAAAAGAATACGATTAATGTAGTGACTCTTGGCTGTAGCAAGAATGTCTATGACAGCGAAGTCTTAATGGGCCAACTTAAAGCCAGTGGTAAGGAGGTGGTGCATGAAGACCAAGGGAACATTGTGGTGATTAATACCTGTGGGTTCATTAACAATGCAAAAGAGGAAAGCGTCAACACGATATTGGAATATGTACAGCAAAAGGAAGAAGGCTTGGTAGATAAAGTTTTTGTAACAGGGTGTTTGAGCGAACGCTATAAGCCCGATTTACAAAAGGAAATCCCCAATGTGGATCAATACTTTGGAACGACAGAATTGCCCAGTTTGCTTAAAGCGCTTGGTGCCGATTACAAGCATGAGCTCATTGGTGAGCGCCTTACCACCACACCTAAAAACTATGCGTATCTAAAAATTGCTGAAGGTTGTGACAGACCGTGTAGTTTTTGTGCCATTCCTATTATGCGTGGCAATCATAAGAGTACACCCATTGAAGATTTGGTAAAGGAAGCTGAAAAATTGGCCGCCAATGGGGTAAAGGAGCTGATTTTGATTGCACAGGATTTAACATATTATGGACTGGATCTTTATAAAAAACGCAACCTGGCCGAATTGTTAGAGGCTTTGGTAAAGGTAGATGGCATAGAATGGATACGCTTGCATTATGCCTTTCCAACGGGTTTCCCTATGGATGTGTTGGAGGTGATGAACCGTGAGCCAAAAATTTGTAATTATATAGACATTCCGTTGCAGCATATCTCAGATGCTATTTTGAAGAGCATGCGCCGCGGAACGAATAAGGAAAAAACCACCAAGCTGTTGAAGGAATTTAGAGAGTATGTGCCAGGCATGACCATTAGAACGACCTTAATTGTGGGCTATCCAGGGGAGACCGAAGCCCATTTCCAGGAGTTAAAACAATGGGTGAAAGAGATGCGTTTTGAGCGTTTGGGCTGTTTTACCTATTCGCATGAAGAAAACACGCATGCCTTTACCTTGGAAGATGATGTGCCTGAGGAAGTGAAGCAACAACGAGCCAACGAGATTATGGAACTGCAATCGCAAATCTCTTGGGAACTGAACCAAGAAAAAATTGGGCACACCTTTAAGGTGGTGATTGACAGAAAAGAAGGCGGCTATTTTGTGGGCCGTACCGAATTTGACTCTCCGGATGTAGACAACGAGGTCTTGATAAATGCTGAAACTACATATTTAAAAACTGGCGAATTTGCCACCGTAAAAATCACGGATGCCTCCGACTTCGATTTGTATGGAGAAATCGTATCACTCTAAGCCTATTGAAAAGATTGACCAGTGCGAGGAAATAGTGTGTCATCCTGAGCTTGCCTGAAGACAGATTAATATAGGGAAACGGTGTCATCCTGAGCTTGCCTGAAGA
>JAGQZG010000223.1 GCA_020435705.1 Mangrovimonas sp. | reverse complement strand
TTCATGTTCATTATCAAAAATGGTAAAGAGCCCCAGATTAACCACGAAAGTATGGTCGCCCAAGCAAAAAGCATTGGGAATAGGGTCTTTGGAGAGAAAGAAAATAAGGTTGGAATTTTTAAGCGTTGGGTATTTTGTTTGAATTTGCAAACCTAAACTATCCAAATAGGTATTAAATTCGGAATTGAAAATGAATTTCTTGTGTTTAATGCTTTCAAGAAAATGGTTTTGTGACGCTTCATAAATAGCTTCCATTTCCCGTTTCATTTTGCCATTGTAGGTGTCTCTTATTTTTGAATTTAGACTGCTATAACGCGATTCCAGATTTTTGATGACTTGATTTCTTGTCGCATAATCAGAGGTGTCTATAAGTTGTCTGGTCTGGGAAGAAAGCGACATGGGAAATATAAAGCAAAGTAAAATGAGTATTTTCATGAGTTTAGGTAGGCACTATTACAAGTGGGAAAAATGAGTTGTAAATTTAAATGATTTATTGAAAAAATATAAATTTATCCCTAAACTAGGGGTACTAAATCAAATCGTTTTCCTTAAGCGACTTTTCCAAACGCTCATGATCTTCCCAAAACCGGTCTTTAATTTTTTGGATGGTTTCTTTATAATTTGGATGGTCTTTTAAGGCTTTCATTAGCGGATCTTTTTCCATGAATAAGATCATCCAATACTGGAAATTGCTTTTGGTTGCAAAAAGGTTAAGCTGCTCAATGGCAAGGTTATATTTCTTTTCCAAAGAATATTTCATGGCCAAACTGGCAGGCTGGTAAATAGACTCATCATTTTCACAGTAGCTACTGTAGGATTTATAAAAGCTTTGTGCTTTTTCATGGAAGCCCATCTTATCATACACCACACCAATTTTGATATCTTCTTGAGGGTAAATATTCAAGCCATTATCTTCCTTCACTTTAACGAATTTATTGTAGTAGTAATAGGCACTATCATAATTTTCTTGGAAATAATACAGCTTGGCTACATCCTGCATTAAGTCCAATCTCGTTGTGTCTTTTTGCCATACCTTCACCAGTTCATGCGTTGCCTTTTTCAGGTCAAGATGTTCGGCATAATCAATAAATACTTTTAAATAAGATGCATAGGGGTTTTTTGGATTGTAATCTAAAGATAAGTTGATATATTTTTTTGATTCCTTGGGAAAGCCGGTCTGTGCCAAGGCATTGCTCAACAGTAAATAAATATAGCTTTTCCCTATCGAATCATTCGCCTCAATATCCAGTTGGATGCCTTTCAACGCATACTTCAAATAGTTGCCTGTATCTGGAATTGCACGAGAATACAAGTCGCCAAGCATTTGCACCACAGCCGAAGAATTGGGGTTGTATTCCAAAGCTTTTTCCAGATGTGGTACGGCCAAGCGGTACTCATTGGTGTTCATGTAATACAGTGCCTTGGCTATCAAACTTTCGGCAGATTTAGGATCGTAAAGCAAGGCCTTATCAGCATAATTATTAATCACTTCGGTATACTGTTTTTGAGTTTGGTAAACGTCCAAATAATAATATGAAATGGCCAGTTTAGAATAAGCCAGGGCAAATTTCGGGTCTTCAGCGACCGCCTTTTCAAACAAAGGGATGGCTTCTTCCAGCCCTTGTTTGGTTTCCTTTTGAAACGGTTCCAACGCTTGGAGATAATAATCGTAAGCCACCAGATTATCGGTCGGTTTTTTGTCAATTTGTTGTAATTCTGAAGGAGTTACCGTAGCTTCAATGGCATCTACTATTTTTTTGGCCACTTCATTTTGTAAACCAAAGATATCCACCACTTGGTGTTTGTATTGTTCTGCCCAAATAGGCGTATCGCCTGAAGCATCAATCAATTGAATGTTCAACAAGACTTCATCGCCCACACGCTGGCCGCTACCTTCCACGAGATACCCTACGTTCAGTTCTTTGGCAATTTCAGCAATGGTCATATTGGTATGCCTGTATTTTTCAACAGAAGTTCTACTTATTACCCGTAAGTCGCCTATCTTTTGCAAGTTGGTCAAGGTAGATTCCATCAATCCATTCACAAAATACAAGTTCGTGGAATCACTGCTCATATTTTTAAAAGGGAGTACGGCAATGGATTTTTTAACTGCCGCCTCATGTTCAACTGAATCCGTAGACGATTTGGTGAAAAGCAGAATGGCAGTCATGATGATAAGCAATGAAGCAACGGCCATGATGGACCATCGATGCCGTTTTAAAAAGCTTTCATTAGCAGTAACTTCTTCGATATTCTCTTTATTGGTAGACCCTTTTCTTGCATCTCCTGGTGAATACCCATAGTATTCTCTAAAACATTTGATGAAGTAGCTCGTGTTTCCAAAACCCACTTGGTAGGAGATCTCGGAAACTGTCAAATCTGTTTCATTCAACAATGCCATCCCTTTTTTCAAACGAATTTCACGGATGAACTGACTTGCACTAAGCCCAGTATCTTTCTTGATTTTTCGTAAGAGATTGGACCGACTCATGTTCATGAGGTCTGCCAATTCAGAAACGCCAAATTGTTCGTTCGAAATGTTCTCAGAAATTAAAACCTCTGCCTGATCTATGAACTTTCCTTGAAATGAGCTGTTAGCCATATCGCTTTATAGTAAAACGAAAGTAGAAAATTTTATTCAAAATCCATTGCTTGTTTTTTTGAAAATTCTTTGGTTGAAATACCTCACTTGCGTCATAATTGATACTTCTGCGTCATAATTTTTATACCCAAAACATAGGTGATACATCTTGCCACATAGCTATTTATTGCTGCGTCAGCGATTGCTGCAACTTTGTAACAACCAAAAAACAAACGGATAATTATTTAAAATTGAAATCATGAAAACATTAAAATTTAACCCATTAAGAATGACTGTTAAACTGTTGCTAGTTATCTTTTTATTAACTAATGCCTGTGCGCAAAGCGAAAAGAATACGGCTACTAACATAGGTAAGGAAGAGACAGAAGTAACTGTTGAAAAACCTAACCAGGACATTCATACCGCAGTTATTTCTGGAAATCTTGAAGCTGTAAAGCAACACATTAAGGCAGGAACCAACATCAATCAAAAAGAAGCGATGACGGGCTCTACGCCATTAATGACGGCTGCCACATTCAATAAGCCAGAAATTGCTCAAGTACTTATTAATGCCCATGCCGACTTGTCCATTAAAAACAACGATGGCTCTACAGCGTTGCACACGGCCGCTTTCTTTGGGCGTATAGAAATAGTAAAAATGCTACTGGATGCTAAGGCCGATAAGAATGCACGCAACAATTTTGGGGCGACTCCTAGAGAAACTGTTATGGGAGACTTTGCTGAAGTAAAACCATTTTACGAAATGATTATACAACAACTACAACCCATGGGATTTACCTTGGATATGGACGAAGTTCAAAAAGCACGTCCTGTAGTAGCCATAATGTTACAATAATAAACAACAAAGAACATGACAATTCAAAGACGACACGATATTGATTGGCTACGGGTGATAGCCATTGGACTTCTATTGATTTACCACATTGCCATTATATTTCAACCTTGGGCGCTGTTCATAGGATTCATGAGAAGCGAAGAGCTCCTTGAAGGATT
>JAGQZG010000222.1 GCA_020435705.1 Mangrovimonas sp. | reverse complement strand
GTGATTATTGATTTCTTTGTGATAGGAAATAGTGTTCTCTATATTCCATCCAAAGCCTTTATTGGTGTTTCTTCCTAAACTGTTTTGTGACGTTAGAAATGACGAATTCAAGAACGCAACAGGGTTAAAATATTGCCCACCCCAATAAGCTAGTTTCCCGCCTAAGGTACTTCTAACTTTTAAGTCCTTTATAGGTTCAACTTCAACATAGGCATTGCCAACAAAATTATCTGACCAACTGTGATTTCCTAACTTTGTTTGAATATAAGCCAAAGGATTGGTCATTTCTTGCCCCACATAGCTAGAAATACCATAAGGATAGCCACTAGAATTTAAAACTAAATCGGATCTTAGATTTCCTTCGTCATCAATGTAAGGAACAGCACTCAAAACTGTTGGGTCAGTTTCTACTGCTGGAGTAATTGGATCCAGGTTTATAGCAGAAGCTAATGGCCCTCCATAATAGTTATTTGTGTCAATACCTCTATTTTTTTCATTGGAATAACCAAAGGTTTGACCAACCCTAACGTATTTGTTGATTTTATGATCTGAATTTAATCTGAAATTTTTTCTAGTGTAGTGAGAAATGGCAGAAGCCACTAGACCATCTTGATCTAAATATCCGAAGGAAGCAAAAAAGGTTGAGTTTTCAGATCCACCGCTAATGCTCACTTCATGGCTTTGCCTTAATGCACTATTGTCAAAAATCAAATCCTGCCAGTCTGTACCTTCACCATAAGAATCTGGGTTAGAGAAAGGTAATTGGAAAGCGCCACTACCTGAATACCCGTTGGCATAACGTTCATTCATGAGGGTTGCATATTCAGTTGCGTTTAATAAATCCAACTTTCTAGCTGGGCCAGAAATACCGGTATAACCTGTGTAATCTACTGATAATTTGCCCGTACTTCCTTTTTTAGTTGTGACAAGAATTACACCAGTAGCCGCTCTAGAACCATAAATAGCCGCCGAGGCAGCATCTTTTAAAACTTCAATAGACAGTATGTCGGATTGATTAAGGTAACCAATGCCTCCAGCATCTACAATAACACCGTCAACAACCCATAAAGGCTCATTATTGTTAAGCGTTGTTATTCCCCGAACTCTAATAGTAGAGGACGAACCGGGTTGACCTGAATTGGCCGCAATAGTGACACCCGAAGTTCTACCTTGTAAGGACTGCTCAATTCTGGTCACGGGAAGGTCTTTTAGTTCGGAGGCCTTAACACCGGAAATGGCACCCGTTACTTCACTTTTCTTTTGAGTACCATAACCAACCACCACCACTTCATCTAGAGATTCGATGTCTGTTTGTAAAGTTATATTAATGATTGTTCTGTTATTAACAGCTTCTTCAACTGTTTTATAACCAATAGAGCTAAAAACCAGGGTTCCGTCTGCCGGGGCATCTATTGAATAGTTGCCATCAAAGTCAGAGGAAGTCCCTGAGTTAGTATTTTTTAGGATAATTGAAACACCTGGAATTGGTATTCCATTTTCATCTTGAATTGTGCCATTAATTTCAATGTTCTGTGCCTGTAAATAAATGGAAAACAATAAAGATAGAAAACAAAAAACGTAAGATTTTGTAAGCTTCATTCTTTTGATAGTTTAAGTTAATTAGTGTTAAAATATTATTGATTAACAACAATTTTACATCGTATTTTATTAAAACCATAATTGAAATGTGTTACAAAAACACATCAAATTAATATTTTAATCATACAAAAACACATCAAAAAATATTTAGAATATTGAAAATCAATTAATTAAAATTAATATATATTTATTGTTTAACTTGCTTTTACAAAATAAAACACTACATTTCTTGAATATTCAATTATTTGAGGCCTTTTGGGATTAAAATCACTAGAAAATTAGGTTATGACTCGTTTAAAATTTCCATTTTTGACAACTGTTAAATCCTCAATTAAGACGTTGTTTTTTTGGAGTGTTTGTGGACTGTTATTCTTCATGCCATGTGAGTTTTTGGCTCAGGTTAAAGGCATTGGTCTTCCAGATATAAAAAATTTTTCCAAATTTGATTACCAAAGTGGGACCCAAAATTGGGGGATTGATCAAGACCAAAATGGGAATATTTATTTTGCCAATAATAATGGGTTATTACAGTTTGATGGCACCACTTGGCGTAATTACAGGTTGCCCAATTCCTTTAATGTTAGAAGTGTTAGGGTTGACGATACTTCGGGCAGGGTATATGTTGGAGCCTACAATGAATTTGGCTATTTTGAATCGGCTCCCAATGGAGATTTAACCTATGTTTCTCTTATTCCTTTTGTTCATGACGTTGAGTCTAGGGAATCAGATTTTATCTGGAAGATCAATATTATTGATGATGAGGTGATTTTTCAGTCCTTCAATTATATCTATATTTTAAAGAATGATCAAATTAGGGTTATTCATGCTTCTGGCCGATTCCAGTTTTCTTTTAAAGTAGATGACAAGATGTATTTCCAGGATGTGTCTCAAGGTATTTTGACATATCAGAATAGTGTCTTGAAGCCCTTGAAGGATACCGAAGTATTTAACTCAACTGAAATTTGGGGGATGTTTTCATTGCCCAATGATGAATTGCTTATTGCTACGTTGGAAGCTGGAATGTTCTTGTACAAAGAAGATAAGGTAATCCCTTGGGATACAGAGGCTAATTTGTTTGTGAAAAAAAACAGTTCTCTTGGTGGTGTAGCAATTAATGAGGAGCTGGTTGTTTTGAATACGGTACTAAATGGTATAATCATATGTGATGTTAAAACGGGTCAGATCATTCAGCATATAGATTTGAACAAAGGGCTTAAGAACAATACCATCCTTAGTTCATTTATAGACAATAAGAAAAATTTGTGGTTGGGGCTGGATAATGGAATAGCTTACGTAAACATCAATTCGGCATTTACCTATTTTAGATCCAGTCTCAATTTCAGTTCGGTTTATGCCTCTGTTCTTTACAAGGATGTTCTTTATGTGGCTACCAATCAGGGTGTTTTTTATCATCCTCTTAACGGATCTTTTAGAGAAGATTCTTTCAAGCTGGTTGAAGGAACTAGGGTGCAGTCTTGGGATATACAAGTCATTAAAGATGAATTGATTTGTGCAAATAACAAAGGGGCTTTGATTATTAAAGACAATAAGGTGGAGAAAACACTAGACCAAAACGGTTATTTTGGATTTAAGGAAATTCCTAACCATTCCAATTATGTAATAGGCTCTAATTATACGGGTTTTTCAATTTTTGAGAAGTCAGATACAGGGCTTGAATATAGATTTAAGGTTAAGGGATTGGATGTTTCGTCTAAAGACTTTCAGTTGGATGAAGATTATTTATGGTTGAAACGAGACGAATATCTATATCAACTTAAACTTGACAATAGCTTGACAGGTTTTACCATAGAGAATACAATTGTTAATTTGAAGGGTGATGGAACTGCAATCACCACTTTGCAGAAGTTGAATAATGAAATATATTTTATCTCGAATAATCATTTTTATACGTTTTCGAAGACGCAGAACTCATTTGTTGAGAATTCCAAATTAACAGAATTGTTTGAAGACCTACCCGTAATAAACGTAATAGTAGAAGACAAGTTC
>JAGQZG010000221.1 GCA_020435705.1 Mangrovimonas sp. | reverse complement strand
CTTTGGGTTTAAGCACGATCCCTATGACACCTTTAAGTACATAATCAATAAGCAAAAGCAAACGCCCCACAAGTTTCAGTTTTTTTTCATGATTGGCGATTATTCTACGTATGATAAGGGTATCAATATTCAAAAGAGAAAATACGTGAGTTTGATTAAACATGTGTCCGACTACTGTAAGGTAGGATTGAAAGCTTCCTTTTTTTCCTTAGACGATTTAACCATTTTAAAGAAGGAGAAAAAACGCATGGAGAATGTTATAAACACAACCCTAACCACTTCCAGAAATTCTTTTTCTAAACTCAATTTGCCGGTTTCTTATAGAAACATGGTTGAGCTGGAAATTCAGGAGGATTATTCCATGGGGTATATCAGTGATATAGGATTTAGAGCTGGCACGTGTACACCATTTTTCTTTTATGATTTGGATTATGAGATACAAACACCTTTAAAAGTATGTACCTACCATCTCATGGATTATGCGCTCCTTAGAATCAATTCGTTACTGGATAAAAAGAAAGCCCTCAATGAATTGATTAGTGAGGTAAAACAAGTGAATGGCGAGTTAGTGGTTGTTTTCCATAATTATACATTTAGCAGTATTGAGCGCTGGAATGGCTACAAGGAATTGTTTAACATGATATTAGAATCGGCCAATGAAGCTTAGCGGAATAGAGCATGTATTCTTTGATCTGGACCATACCTTATGGGACTTTGATAAAAATTCAGCCTTAACATTTGACAAAATTTTTAAACTCAACAAGTTGGAAATTCCACTGGCCGACTTTATTACGGTTTATGAACCTATAAACTTACACTACTGGAAACTTTATAGAAATGAGGAAATAGGTAAAGCCGATTTAAGATATGGTAGGCTTTATGATGCGTTTACTAGCTTAGGTTGCAAGGTAGATGATGAGGTTATTAATAAACTGTCTGATGATTACATTACCCATTTGAGTAGTTTCAATCATTTGTTTGAAGATACGCTAACCATTCTTGATTATTTAAAACCCAACTACAAACTGCACATCATAACCAACGGTTTTAAGGAAGTGCAGCAAGGAAAATTGAAAAACGCTGGAATTGAGCCTTACTTTAAAACCGTAACCAATTCAGAAATGGTAGGTGTTAAGAAACCTAATCCCAAAATTTTCCGTCATGCACTTGATTTGGCAGCCGCCAAGGTTGAAAACAGCATCATGATAGGAGATAATCTAGAGGCCGATATAGAAGGTGCTTTGAATATAGGTTTGCAGGCTATTATGTTCAATTATAGAAATGAAGATTTGCCATTGGAAATAAAGCAAGTCAAAAATTTATTGGATTTAAAAACATTTTTATAACTTCAAAAAAGTATCTTTATCATTCTCAAAATAAATTAAAAATGTTCAAAAAATATACGCTTGTATTCCTGATTTTGGGAATAAGTTTGATTGGTTTTTCCCAAGAAATGACTGGTAACTTGAATGATTACAAGTATGTAACGGTTCCTAAAAAATATGATTTTCTTAAAGAAGCCGATACTTATCAATTGAATTCCTTGACCAAATTCTTATTCGAAAAGTATGGCTTTGTCGCATTTATGGAGGGCGAAGAAATGCCAGATGATTTCAAGAAAAATGTTTGCTTGGCTCTTGATGCTAATGTTTTGGAAGACAAGGGATTGTTTAAAACCAAGCTTATGGTTGAACTAAAGGATTGTCAAGGTAAAATTGTTTTTACCACCAAAATGGGCGAAACCAGGGAAAAGGAATTTAAGAAGGCCTATCAAGCGGCATTAAGAGATGCTTTCACCTCTTTTGAAGGTATCAACTATCAATATGTTCCAAATAATAAATTCGATTCTGAAATGACCAAAGCTGAATCGAGTAATCAAGAAGAAATTGAAAAGCTTAAAGCCGAAATTGAACAGTTAAAGGAAACTAAAGTTCAAGAAACCAACACAGCTGTTGTGGCTGGAGAAGTTGGTATTGCTACTGCAGAAGTTTCAAATAATAAAGAGAAAGAAGCACATATTGAAATTTCAAAAGACGTTTTATATGCCCAAGCTACTGACGATGGTTATCAGTTGGTAGATAGTTCTCCCAAAATTGTTTACAAGCTCAAAAAAACCGGATCAAATTCAGTGTTTCTTGTGGAATCCATCAATGGTGTTTTGACCAAAAAGGGCAACGATTGGGTTTTGGAATATTATGACAACGGGAACTTAATACAAAAGACGCTAAATATTAAGTTCTAGTACCTGTATTTATCTTTCCAGCGTTGCTTTAAAAATTCCCTTTGGGCGTTTTCCCATTTGTTGTTTCCAGGCTCATAAAAGGTAGTGTTGTCAATTTCCTTCGGAAGAAATTCCATGGCAGAAAAATTGTTCCCATAATCATGGGCATACTTATAATTATCGCCATAGCCCAGTTCTTTCATTAATTTGGTTGGCGCATTGCGAATTTCCAAAGGAACCGGTAAATCGCCAGTTTCCCTTACGGTTTGAATGGCAGCATTAATCGCTTTATAAGCAGCATTGCTCTTGGGCGAACAAGCTAAATAAGTAGCACACTGGCTCAAGATAATCCGTGATTCTGGATGGCCAATAACAGTCACCGCCTGAAACGTATTGTTAGCCACCATAAGCGCCGTAGGATTGGCATTTCCTATATCTTCGCTGGCCAAAATAACCAATCTTCTTGCTATGAATTTTAGATCTTCTCCACCTTCAATCATCCTAGCTAGCCAATAGACAGCAGCATTGGGGTCACTGCCACGAATTGATTTGATAAATGCCGAAATGATATCGTAATGCTGCTCGCCCGTTTTATCATACCGTACGGTGTTATTTTGAACTTTTTGTAGAACAAAATCATTGGTAATGGTAATTTTATCTGAAGGTTCCGTAGTTACCAATAACTCAAAAATGTTAAGAAGCTTTCTCGCATCACCACCAGACAAGCGCAACAAGACATCGGTTTCTTTCAGGGTTATTTTCTTTTTGGAAATAAACTCATCTTTATTTATAGCACGTTTCAGTAGTAATTCTAAATCCTTTTTATCAAAAGAATTCAACACATACACTTGGCAACGGGACAATAAGGCAGGAATCACTTCAAAACTGGGATTTTCGGTCGTAGCTCCTATAAGGGTTATCCAGCCTTTTTCAACAGCTTGCAGCAAGGAATCTTGTTGCGATTTGCTAAATCGGTGAATCTCGTCAATAAATAAAATGGGATTTTTGGTTGTAAATAAACCACCACTTTGTTTTGCTTTTTCAATGACTTCTCTTACATCTTTTACGCCCGAATTAATGGCACTCAAGGTATAAAAGGGACGTTTGGATTCTTCCGCAATTATATTGGCTAAAGTAGTTTTTCCTGTTCCCGGTGGCCCCCAAAAAATCATTGATGCTATAACGCCTTGCTTAATTTGATTGGTCAAAGCGCCCTGTTCACCAACTAGGTGTTGTTGACTCACATAATCGTGGAGTGTTTTAGGTCTTAAACGTTCGGCTAGAGGTTCGTTCATATTATAAAATTACTGTATTTTTAGAATTGGAGAAACAAGTAAGTGACATTTTAGCATAGTGGAACTGTTTGGAGCATAACTTGCTATACCTGTAGTATGAAAAAA
>JAGQZG010000220.1 GCA_020435705.1 Mangrovimonas sp. | reverse complement strand
AATTCTGCTGGTAATGATAAATTCAATGAAATTTCTCTTTCATAATCTGAAATCCTGTTCATTTTAACTTTGTCGGGTTGCCAATTTCCAAGGTTTTCTTGGTTTCCAACTATAAATACTTCATCTGTTTTATTTGGAACCAAAACTTTTATTGTAGTCATTTTTTGTCCAAATGAAAATATTGTGGATAGGAGTAGAATAATAGTCAAAATTTTTCTCATTTCGGATTTCGTTTTAATTGTGCACAACGGTTTGTGTATGATTAGTTGCGGAAAATCAGCTATGATTTTCCACTGTGGCACTAAGTTAATTAATTCGAGTGAATTTCTGGCAAGGAAATTCAGCCGCAATTAATTATACACGGTGTTGTGGTGCGTTTTTTTATTTTTCATGATACATGTGAGTCGAAACCGCCATTCTGTTCCATGTATTTATAAGTCCGATAAGCATAATCATTTGAGCAATTTCATTATCGTTAAAATGCTTTTTAGCCTTGGCAAAGGTTTCATCTCTTAATCCGTTCTTTGAAATGAGAGTAATTTCGTCTGTCATTGACAAAGCGGCTTTTTCTTGTTCAGAAAAAAGTGGGGATTCCCACCATGCTGAAAGAGCAAACAATTTATTTTGAGATTCTCCATGTTTTAAAGCTGTCGATGAGTGTAGTTCGATACAAAAGGCACAGCCATTTATTTGAGATGCCCGAAGTCGAATCAATTCTGTTAATGCTGGATTAAGGGTTGATGTGGATAAATATTTCTCCATCGCCATCATAGCGTCATAAGCTTTAGGCTCTAGTTGACCAATTTGAATTCTTGTTTTCATTTTAATGGAATTATTGATTATAATGTCACAAAAATACAAGTGGTAAAATCCATACTTCTTAAGGTATCTTAAGAAATGATTTCAGAAGTGTTTTTCCTTAAGCTGCTTAAATATTCTGGTGTTATTTCCAAATACGAGGCAATCATATATTGGGGTACACGTTGAAAAAAATCGGGGAAATGATTGCGAAAATGCTCGTATCTCTCTTTACTTTTCATTTGTTGGTAAATATCGGTCTTTCTCTGAATGGCAATTAGCATGTTTTGAGCAATTAACCGAAACAATCTTTCAAACTTTGGAATTGATTCAAAGAGATTGTCTAAATCAGTCTTGGAAATTTTGAGAACTGTAGTAGATTCAATTGTTTGTATAGAATATAGGGATGGAATTTGCATAGCATAACTTTCCATACTGGTGAACCACCAATTTTCCAAAGCGAAAAACGATATTTTTTCATTTCCATCTTTGTCAATGTAGAATGAACGAACCAGTCCCTTGATGATGAAATAATTATAATTACATACTTGCCCTTCTTTTATAACAAATTCCTTTTCACCTAACTGTTGTAACTGCAATTTTGAATAAAACTTGTCAAGTTCTGATTTGTTGAAATCAGCATATCGTTTAATATATTTTCCAATTTGTTCTTTCATTTCTCAAATGCACCACAACGGTTAGTATATGAAAAGTAGGTGCTTTCGAAGCATGGAACTTTCGGTTAAATACAAAGTTTGATATGAGCCCGAACGCTTGAGCATAGAACTGTTTCACCTATTTTTTATATACATTGTTGTGCGTTCGTTTTTTTAATTAAATGAGGCTCGAAATTCCAATGGTGTTTGATTAGTCTTCGATTTAAATAATTTGTTGAATGATTGTGAATGTTCAAACCCTAATTCATACGCAATTTCGCTTACCGATAAGTTTGTGGTAGATAGCTTAATCTTAGCTTTTTCAATTAGTTTACTATGTATATGTTGTTGTGTTGTTTGTCCTGTTAAACTTTTAAGCATGGTGCTTAAATAATCTGTCGTAAGATTTAAGTTTTGCGAAACATATTGAACCGTAGGCAAGCCTTTATCAAAAGCACCATCTTCTTTAAAATAATCTTCCAATAGAATTTCCAATCTATCCAATATTTGGTGATTAGATTTTTTACGTGTCAAAAATTGGCGCTGATAAAACCGCTCAGCGTAGTTAAGCAAGAGTTCTAACTGACTAATTATAATGTGTTGACTGAACTGGTCAAGGTTTGCTTGATATTCTCCTTTTATATTTTGAAGAATTTCAAAGATTGTATTCTCTTCCTTTTCAGATAAAAAAAGTGCCTCACGAACGGAATATCTCAAGAATGAATACTTTTTTATAGTTGTTGCTAAAGAAGTCCCAAATAGAAAATCAGGATGGATTGCTAAAATCCATCCTGAAGGTTTACTGTTCAAATCTTCTTCAATCAATTTGACTGAAATTACTTGCTCTGGCGAGAAAAAAGTCATTAACCCTTCATCAAAATCATACGATTCTTGACCATAACGATATTTACCAACAACATTTCGTTTTATTGAAATCGTATAAAATTCTTGTACCCATTTCAATTCATTATTCACCGGTGTTGGCTTTATTTCACTATAATCTATCAGACTAATCAACGGGTGATTAGGTGGTGATATGTTGTTGAAACGATGCAATTCGTTTATAGTCTTTAGTCTTGTAGGAACTGACATTTATAAATCATTAGAGTTAATCATGCTTTTTTATTCAATTTTAGTTGCATTTACTACTTAAAAAGGAAAATTTGCTTTTGTCGTTTCTTTAGCCCAATCCCATAGCTTGGCATTTAAAGTTTCGTTTAAAGCGGCTGCATCAATTTTTGCTAAATCTGGTTTTCCTTTTTGTTCATTTTCTCCATCGGGTCCCCAATATTGCCCTCCTTTTGCATCTGCACGTAAACAAGCAGCTAATGTAGGTTGAGCGCCTTCCTTAGCAGTCATTAACTCGAGTGAGGCAAGCATATCCTTGTCCATATGCACTTGCAAGTCTGTTTTGCTGAACCCTGGATGAGCAGCTAAAGATTTAATTTGACTTCCACTTTGTTTCAATCGTTTGTCAAATTCTATTGCAAAGATGATATCAGCCAATTTGCTTTGTCCGTATTCTCTCCAATTATTATACTCTTTCTCTAATCGGAAATTATCAAAATCGATAGTAGCACCTCTATGAGCAATACTACTTAATGTGATAACTCTCGAACCCTTTGTTGATTCTAATAATTTAAAAAGATGACCCGTAAGGGCAAAATGACCAACGAAGTTTACTCCGAACTGAATTTCAAAACCATCTTCAGTTTTTGATTGTGGTGGAATCATTATTCCTGCATTGTTAATCAATAAATCGAGACTTGATTCAGCTTGTATCACATTGTCCGCAAATGCTTTCACAGAACTCAAATTGGCTAAGTCTAGGTGAGAATATATTAATTCACCTGTTCCTCCATCAGCTTCCATTCTTTGAATAGCCTTTAGTGCTTTTTCTTGATTACGACAAGCTACATATACTTTTGCTCCTTTTTTGTACAAGTCCAAGGCGGTTTCATATCCAATACCTGTGTTTGAACCTGTTACTATTGCTGTTTTACCTGATAAATTCATGTTTTATTTTTTAATTAAACAATGAGACAAATTTATCCGTGTTATTTATGATTAATGTATCCAAATCCTTTATAGTTGTAGCTGAAAATTACTAGTTGTGTCGTGAGTTGTTTTAAAATGACGCACAACGGTTAGTATATAAAAAGTAGGCGAGTTCGAAGCTTGGAGCTTTT
>JAGQZG010000219.1 GCA_020435705.1 Mangrovimonas sp. | reverse complement strand
TGAAGTGGAAAAATATTTTTGGAGAGAGTTTTGTAATTAAAACTTCGCTTAATGAAAATAAGTGGAAGTTGACAAAAGAGTCTAAGTTAATTGGCAATTATTATTGTTTAAAAGCTACGATCTCCTATGTTGTTTCAAATTCTCAAGGAGATTTCACCAAACAAGTAGTTGCGTGGTATTGCCCTGAAATACCGTATAATTTTGGGCCTAAAAATTATTCAGGACTACCTGGATTGATATTAGAACTTACAGATGATAAGATTATTTATACTGTCAAGAATATAGATTTTAAGTCTGGAGAAGTGGAAATTAATCAGCTTCCAAAAGGAAAATATATCACCCAAGAAGAATTAAATAAAATGGCCAAAAAGTTAATTGAAGAAAGAAACCAAATGCTTCAGCAAGATTAACTTTTTGGAAAGTACAAAAGGTTTCAAACATTATTGTTTAATCGGTGGCATTATTCATAAAGGCAATGGCAACCAAAATTTTAGAAATTATGAGAAATAGAGTATTTAATTTAATCTTTGCCTTACTATTTATAGGAAGTTTAACAAGCATGTCTCATTATGATAATTCAATTTCTAGGGGAGATTGTGTTGAAGCAACTTTCGATGCGATGGAGGAAATGCAAGACCTTGGATTTTGCGATGAAGTAGCAGGATGTGTAGGCAATTACCATTATGCGGAATGCACTGGTTGGCCAGTAACTATTGAAGATTACAAAAGTTGTCTTGAATAATAGTGGTATGAAAATAAAAACCTGCTGTTTATTTTTATTATTCACATCTTTCATATGTTTTTCACAAAGTAAAGGAAGGATTGTCTATAGGGTTGTTTCTCAAAAACTTACATATGATAAGGATAATGATACAGGCAGTAGACAAGCGTTTGTGAATTTGATGAATGAAATGAGCAAAATAAGAGACAGTATTGCATTGTATTTAGATTTTGAAGACCAAGAATCTATTTTCTATGTTGATAGAAATACTAACATAGGACTTTCAAACAATACAGGGTATCAATCTGTCATTAAATCTTTTAATCTGTATTATAGGAACAATAATTCTAAAGTTCTAATTGAAAAGATCATTTCAGATAATACATATTTAGTTAATTCCAAAACGTATGATATTGAATGGGATATTACTAATGAGAAAAAAAGAATTGGAGATTACATTTGCTTTAAAGCGACCACAAATGTTTTGGCTCATAAATTAACAAAAGGTATTTATAAAAAGCATATTGAAGCTTGGTTTTGTCCAGATATATCAATAAGCCTTGGCCCTAAAAATTATGGAGGGCTTCCTGGGTTGATAATTGAGTTGAAAGATGAAAAGCTTACATACTATGTTAAGGCGATCAATTTAAAACCCGATTTTCAAATTATGATAGACAGGCCAAGTAAGGGCAAACTAATAAGCAAAGAAGACTATTTTGCCTTAAAGCCCACTATCACACGAGAGAATTTTAAGGAATATATTGGTGATTGAAAATTCTTTGTTAAAATTTAAAACACTTATGAAAATCCTGTTAATCCTAACAGGATTTTCTTCTATCTCCCAAACCATAGAGGTTACAGGTCTTGTAACAGACAGTTTACAAAAACCCTTAGAGTATGCTAATTTATTGGCGGTTCCAGATGCTGATAATGTTGAGGTGCGTTTTGCTATTACTGATAGTAAAGGGCACTATAAGTTAAAGCTAGACTCCAATCAAATTTACCAACTCACCGTGAGTTATTTAGGCTATGTTTCACAAACTATAAGATTAGAAACCCAAAAAAGCAATGACTCTAAAAACTTTATCCTTAAAGAAAACACGAACCAGTTGGATGAGATTACCATTAAGTACACTCCACCTGTAACGGTAAAGCAAGATACTATTATCTATCTGGCCGATAAGTTCATAGATGGCAACGAGCGAAAATTACGAGAAGTGCTCAAAAAGCTCCCGGGCGTGGAAGTAGACAGGGATGGCAATGTTACTGCCAATGGGAAAAAGGTAACCAAGGTAATGGTAGAAGGCAAGACTTTTTTTACAGGAGACAGTAAGTTGGCCGTCAACAATATTCCTGCCGATGCCGTGGATCAAGTAGAGATCCTGGACAATTACAGTGAAGTAGCTATGCTCAAAGGGCTTCAAGACAGCGACCAAATGGCTATGAACATCAAACTAAAAGAAGACAAAAAGAAGTTTGTATTTGGCGATATTGAAGTTGGCGCAGGAATTAAGGAACGCTATCTGGTGCATCCCAGCCTATTCTACTACAGTCCAGAGACCAATGTTAATCTAATTGGAGACCTAAACAACACGGGGGTTAAGAGTTTCACCTTTAAGGACTACATAGAGTTTGAAGGCGGTTTTGGAAAGCTCATAGAGGATGCCAGTGGATTCAGAAGTCTATATAGCAGCGATTTTTCAACTTTTTTGAACAATCAGGATTTTAAAGAAAACAGCAACCAATTTGGCGCCTTAAACATTAGACAATCGGTGAGCAAATTCACAGATATTAGTGGGTATGTGATAGCTTCCAAAAACAAAACGGATACAGAAAGCCATACTTTGAATGAATACCTCAACAATTCAGAACCTTTTATAGAAAACCGCACTCACATCAATAGTTTGGATAATGGTTTTTTTATGGGCAAGGTAACTTTAGACTATGAACCTAGCTTTGAAGAAGACCTTTCTTACAATACGTTTGTAAAACTTGCCAATAATGAGGGTAATGGTCTAATATCTACCATGAATCCTTCGCAAAACAATAGTATTCAAACGGTAAATAATATAAAAACCTTAAATCTTAAACAGAATGTGTCTTACAGTCGTAAACTGTCAAAAGACCATACCGGAACTTTGGAAGCAACGTATGCTTTTCAAAATGACAAACCTGATACCAATTGGTTGACTAACCAAGAAATTCTAGCCAGCATTTTGCCTTTGGAAGATGACACTCTATATAATATTCAGCAAACTATAAAAACTAAATCCCATTCGTTCAATGCCATTGCTAAGGATTATTGGGTGCTCAACAACTTCAATCATTTATATACAAGTATTGGGGCCAATCTTTCCTTCAGCAATTATTTTACTGAAGATTTACAGCAACTTTCAAATGGCGATGTTAATTCCTTTGCTCAAGCAGATTTTGGGAATAACTTTGAGTATAATCTTTCCAATACTTTCATAGGACTTGAATATAAGTTTATGATTGGTAAGGCAACTTTTAAACCGGCCATTTATTATCATTTTTATTTTTGGGAAGTAGGCCAAGACCATATTGTGCAAAGTGATAACAAGGCGTTGTTATTACCACAGTTTACCACTAAGATAGAATTAAACAACAGCGAGAAAATAAACTTTAAATATGCTTTGAACGCACGTTTTTCAACGGTAGATAAGCTGGCAAGTAATTATTTGCTTTCTGGTTTTAACAGTGTTTTTAGGGGAAATGAGTCCTTGGAAAACCAACTTTATCACAGTATTTCCTTGAGCTATTATAAGTTTAGTCTATTTAAAGGGCTTAACCTCAATACAAGTATTACCTACAACAGAAAGGAGAGGTCTTATAAGAACATAACGCAATTGGACGGTATAGAGCAATATAGCACTCCTATACTCTTTGAACAACCAGAGAACACTCTCTTTTTTAATGGGGGTTTTTCCAAAAAGATTAATAAGATAAGATACAAAATAAGTACAAGATTA
>JAGQZG010000021.1 GCA_020435705.1 Mangrovimonas sp. | reverse complement strand
GACAAGCCCTACAATAAAGAACACAAGTTTAGGGAAAGTGATGACGATATTGATAGCCAACTCATCAACACTTCCGAAGATTTATTCGAAATGCAACCGGCCAAGATGGTCAAAACCGTCATCACTTCTGCCAAGGACAAACCCATACAACTGGTAGCCGAAATCATGACCAAGCATGGCATAGGCTCCATTATTGTAGCAGAAAATGAAATTCCCATTGGCATTGCCACAGATAAAGATATCAGAACCAAAGTTGCCACTGGAAAGATAGGAATCACAGAACCCATTAGCTCTATCATGAGTTCTCCTGTAATTTGTTACCGAAATGGCATCACCATTGCCCAAGCACAAATAAGTTTGATGAAGCATAAAATTGGGCACTTGTGTATCACCGAAGACGGAACACCCAATAGTAAAATAGTGGGAATCATTTCAGAGCATGACATCATCGTTACTAGAGGCAGTAATCCTTCGGTATTAATGAAGGCCATTAAACGCTCCAACAGTACCAAAGAACTTAAACGTATCCGAGAGAAAATCATGGTGTTGCTTAAAGGGTATATTTTTCAGAATATTCCCATGACACACATTTCAAAAATTCTTTTTGAACTTAATGATGCAACCGTAAAAAGGATTATAGAACGAAGTATTGAAAAACTGGGCGAGGAACCACCGGTTAAATTTGCTTGGATGTCTTTAGGAAGCCAAGGCCGAAAAGAACAGCTTTTGCATACCGATCAAGATAATGCCATTGTATTTGAAAATGTTACCGAAGACAAACTCCAAGACACCCGAACCTATTTTCTCGCTTTAGCCAAAATAGTTACCAAACGCCTAAATGCCATTGGTTTCGACTACTGTCCTGCCGAAATGATGGCCAGTAACCCTAAATGGTGCTTGAGTCTGAACGAATGGAAAAATCAGTTTACAAGATGGACAACCAATACTGGTGAAGACGAAATCTTGCTGTGCTCCATATTTTTTGATTATGACATAACCTACGGCGATGTGACCCTCACCAACACCCTTGCGGATCACATATTTGAAATCACCAAAAACAATACCCTATTTCTAACCAAATTAGGAGCCAGTGCGCTTAGAAATGCTTCGCCTTTAGGCTTTTTCAGACAGTTTTTAGTAGAAAGTGACGGGGAACATAAAGATTTTTTCGACTTGAAAAAACGGGCTATGATGCCCATTACGGATGCCGGCAGATTACTTGCCTTATATTATCAATTGAAAAACATAAGCAATACTGCGGAACGCTTTGAGAAAATAGCCGAATTGAACCCAGAAAACCAAGAGCTGTTTTTATCTTGCTCCTACGCCTCTAAAGCCCTACTTAAGTTTAGAACCAAACACGGTTTGCTTAACAATGATAGCGGGCGCTATATCAATCTTGAAGTCCTCACTAAGGAAGAAAAAATGAAACTCAAGCGTTGTTTCAAGACCATTTCCAGTGTACAAGAGTACATCAAGCTGACCTTCAATTTAAGCCACTTTATGTAATGCTGTCCTGGTTCAAAAAAACATATCATGACCTTCCTGATTTTTGGCTTGCCTATGACGCTAAGTTTGAATCCAAAATAACTCCGCCACATCGGTATGTTGTTTTAGACACCGAAACAACCGGATTTGATACCAAAAATGACCGGATTCTGTCTATAGGTGCAGTGACTGTTTTTAACCAAACCATAAACGTGGACAATACTTTGGAAATCTTTTTGCAACAAGATGTTTTCAATCCAAAAACCGTTGCTATTCATGGGATTTTAAAAGATGATGATGAGCTGGATACCATAAGCGAGTTGGAGGCTCTTAAACTGTTTTTGGTCTATATAGGGAATGCCATCTTAGTGGCCCACCACGCCCATTTTGACATTACCATGATCAATAACGCTCTAAACAGACATGGATTGCCAAAGCTCAAAAACAAAGTATTGGATACTGGTTACCTCTTCAAAAAATCAAGAATACGATCCAATCTTATCAATCAACAGGAAAACTACAGTTTAGATGCCGTAGCCGATGCCCTCTCGGTCACTATACAAGATAGGCATACCGCCATAGGTGATGCTTATATTACCGCTCTTGTCTTTTTAAAGTTGAAAGCGTCTTTAGCCAAGCTCAAAAAGATCAAGGAAGAAGATCTTATCAAAATTGCCGCAGTTCTTTAGAAATGATCAAAAAATCCTAATTTCAACTATAGTTTTTTAGCAAATTACTCAACGAAAACGTTTTCTATAAAAACACATATACGTACCTTTATGATAACTAAAACTTTATTCAATGAGTACATTCAAAGTCTCGATAAACAGTTCGGAACCTATTGACGTAAAAGATACTGAAGTCAATTCCCTGGATTGCATAGAGTTACCGAACCACTCCTATCACGTGCTTGAAAATTCAAAATCGTATCATGTGACCTTCAAATCAAAAGATCTAAACAACAAAAGCTATCTCGCACTCATCAATGGAAGAGAGTATCAGGTAAACATTCAGGATGAACTTGATGAATTAATCAAATCCATGGGATTCCAAATAGGTTCTTCAAAACATGTCAATCAAATCAAATCTCCAATGCCCGGTTTGATTCTGGATATCTTGGTCAAGGAAGGCCAAGAGGTCAAGGAAGGTGACTTACTGCTTATTCTTGAAGCCATGAAAATGGAAAACAGCATCGTTTCCCCTACCAACGGGAAAGTAAAAACTATTGCCGTTTCCAAAGAAACTACCGTTACAAAGAATGAGTTGTTAATTGAATTTGAATAAGATGAAGAAAATACTTGTTGCCAACAGAGGCGAAATAGCCATTCGCGTGATGCGCACCGCCAAAAGCATGGGCATTAAAACCGTAGCTGTTTTTTCTGAAGCCGATAGACATTCACCCCATGTGAAAATTGCTGATGAAGCCGTATGTATTGGGGAAGCTCCTTCTAATAAATCCTATCTGAGAGGAGATAAAATCATTGAAGTGGCCAAGCAATTAAACGTAGACGCTATTCATCCAGGCTATGGCTTCTTGAGTGAAAATGCTCAATTTGCTGAAGCTGTAGAGAAGAACGGAATCACGTTCATTGGCCCCAGTCCTGAAGCCATTCGCATCATGGGAAGCAAACTGGCCGCCAAAGAAGCCGTGAAACACTACAATATCCCCATGGTTCCCGGTATTGATGAAGCTATTACTGATGTTGAAAAAGCCAAAAGTATAGCTAAGGAAATTGGTTTTCCTATTCTTATCAAGGCATCAGCAGGTGGTGGTGGCAAAGGCATGCGTGTTGTTGAAAGGGAAAAAGATTTGGAATCCCAAATGGAACGCGCCATTAGCGAAGCCACCTCAGCCTTTGGAGACGGTTCGGTTTTTATAGAAAAATATGTCACCTCACCACGGCATGTGGAAATTCAAGTGATGGCCGACAAGCATGGAAATGTGCTCCACTTTTTTGAAAGAGAATGCAGTATACAAAGACGCCATCAAAAGGTGATTGAAGAAGCTCCTTCAGCAGTACTCACTCCAAAATTGAGACACCAAATGGGTGAAGCTGCTAAAGATGTAGCGCGTTCTTGCGATTATATTGGAGCTGGAACGGTAGAATTCCTTTTAGATCATGAACATAATTTCTATTTCCTGGAAATGAATACCCGCCTACAGGTAGAACATCCCGTAACCGAATGGATTACAGGTGTAGATTTGGTAGAGTTACAAATTAAGGTAGCTCGAGGTGAAGTGCTTCCGTTTAAACAAGAAGATCTTAAGATTAATGGCCATGCTTTGGAATTACGGGTGTATGCCGAAGACCCCACTAATGATTTTTTGCCGTCTGTTGGAACCCTTGACACCTATCAGCTACCCGAAGGCCCACATGTGCGTGTGGACAATGGTTTTGAAAAAGGTATGGATATTCCCATCTACTACGATCCTATGCTATCAAAATTGATTACTTATGGACAGTCTCGTGAAGAAGCCATTCAGGAAATGCTCAAGGCTATTGCCAATTACAAGGTAAAAGGTGTAGAAACCACACTCCCCTTTGGCTCCTTTGTATGCGAACATGAAGCCTTTACATCTGGAAACTTCGATACCCACTTCGTTAAAAAATACTTCACTCCAGAAGCTATTAAAAATAAGTATGACAATGAGAAAAAACTTGCGGCCTTCATAGCGGTGAGAGAATATTTAAAAGATAAAAAATTGTTACGTACACCTAATTAAGACACTATGGATTCCAAAATAAAAGATTTAAACGAAAAACTGGAACTCGCCTACAAAGGTGGGGGAAGCAAGCGCATTGAAAAACAGCATGCCGGAAAAAAATTAACCGCTAGGGAACGTATCCTCTACCTTCTAGATGAGGGTTCTTTTGAAGAAATAGGCGCCTTGGTAACGCACAGAACCAAAGATTTTGGTATGGAAAACCAGCAGTTTTATGGGGATGGCGTCGTCACTGGCTACGGAACCATCAATGGTCGAATGGTGTATGTTTTTGCACAGGATTTTACCATTTTTGGTGGATCTCTTTCTGAAACTCATGCCGAAAAAATTTGCAAGATCATGGATTTGGCGGTAAAAGTGGGTGCTCCAATTATTGGATTGAACGATTCAGGTGGTGCCAGAATCCAAGAAGGTGTCCGCTCCTTAGGTGGTTATGCCGATATTTTTTATAGAAATGTGCAATCCTCTGGGGTAATTCCTCAATTATCTGCCATCATGGGGCCATGTGCCGGTGGTGCTGTATACTCGCCTGCCATGACCGATTTTACCATCATGGTCGAAAACACCAGCTATATGTTCGTAACCGGACCTAATGTGGTGAAGACCGTGACCAATGAAGAAGTGACTTCCGAAGAATTGGGAGGTGCTACAACCCATGCCACCAAATCAGGGGTTGCCCATGTGACGGCTATTAATGATGTAGATGGCTTGGAGCAGGTGAAACGTCTGTTGAGTTATTTACCACAAAACAACACCGAAACTCCTCTAAAATTACCCTATGAGTTGGGTGATGAAATACGTAAGGAACTGATTGACATTGTTCCAGACAATCCCAATAAGCCCTATGACATGCACGATGTTATTCGAGGGATTATTGACGCCAATTCCTTTTATGAAATCCACAAGGATTTTGCCGAAAACATTATTGTTGGGTTTGCAAGGTTAGCAGGACGCAGTATTGGCATTGTGGCTAACCAACCCATGTTTTTAGCAGGTGTTCTTGGCGTGAAAAGCTCCCGAAAAGCGGCCAGATTTGTACGCTTTTGTGATTGTTTTAATATCCCATTGTTAGTATTGGAAGATGTACCGGGATTCTTGCCAGGTACCGACCAAGAATGGAACGGTATCATTGTTCATGGTTCTAAATTGCTTTATGCCTTTAGCGAAGCCACGGTACCAAGAGTCACTGTCATTACAAGAAAAGCCTATGGTGGCGCTTATGATGTGATGAACTCCAAACACATTGGGGCTGATATGAATTTTGCTTGGCCAAGTGCTGAAATTGCCGTGATGGGAGCCAAAGGTGCTGCCGAAATTATCTTCAGAAATGAAATAAAAAATGCCGAAGATCCTGAAGCTAAGTGGAAAGAGAAAGAAGCCGAATATGCCGAAAAGTTTGCCAATCCCTATAGTGCAACGGAACGTGGGTTTATTGATGAAGTCATCATGCCCGAAGAAACCAGGCGGAAATTGATCAAAGCCTTTTCAATGTTGGAAAGCAAACAATTGGATGGCCCTAAACGCAAACATGGAAATATTCCGTTGTGATGTTTTTTACAATGGAATAGTTATCTAATTATTAAACCTTTTTGGGAAATAACAGAGTCAAGCCACCACGTATACCCCAATCAGCACTATTAGCACCTCCATAATGCAGTCTTGGCCCTACAAAAACTTGAGCCAGTTGGCTTCCTATGGAAATAACCTTGGAACCTACTACATGAATAGCCCCTGAAGTAGCATGATAGTCCCAACTTTGGGACAACTCTGTATTGAAGGTCAAAGCATAACCGCCTGCAAAATTTTTAGCAACAAAAGGTTGAAAAAAAGTAGTATTCACATCACCGTAATCATCATTTCCCGCCACAGACCAAATATGATTGACCAAACACCCAAAGGTAATACTGCCTGACTGCTTCAAGGCTACAACTGTTGGCCCTAAACCAAATTTATGGGTTCCCAAGGCGTCATCTGTGGCTGTTGGTACCAAAAACACAGGCCCTGCTCCCCAAATCAAGCCTCCTTTTGTGGGTTCCTTGGGAGAAAAGAAACCGCTCACTACTGCATCACTCAAACCCGTTTGGCTCCCACTGTTGTACAACACATCCGATTGGGAAACAAAAGGCAGAACTACCCTTGTGACCAAATTCCAGTTTTCACTTATGCTCACTGGGATGACAGGTTGTATATTCAAAGTAAATCGTGTCCCATTGTCTGGGCCAATACCAAAATCCATGTTCCCTTGAAAAGGCACACTAATTAAACTGGAAATAGGATTTTGCAACTGCTTGGCTAAAGCATCGGCATCGTTTTGTGCAGTCATGACCATATTGATCAGTGCACAAAAACAAAAGCTAAGACATATTCTTCTCATACATTGGTTGGTTTATAAAAAGTAAAGCTAAGGAATTTTGAGTTAGATACAGCAATGTAAAGATATCTCCAATAGAACTTTATCAATCCTCCACTTATTTCTGTAACCTTTGTTACTAATAATTCCCTGAAAAACTAAGACCTTTAATTAACTAAAAACATGGTCATGAAAACTCTAAGATCAATACCGTTACATAGACTATTTATATTTTTTTTATTGACCATGGGCTATACCTCATGCAGTCAAAGCAATTCATCAAAACTCGTTATCCATCAAAGTAACGAAAACCTGAGTTCCAGCGAAAGTGAAGCATTACTATACATGCTGGAAGAGGAGAAATTGGCCAGGGACACCTATACCTATTTGAACAGTTTATGGGCTGTAAACCAATTTGCCAATATCAAGCAAAGTGAGCAACGCCATATGGAAGCCATTCAGACTTTATTGGACTCTTACGAAATTACCTATGAAATCTTACCTATGGGGCAATTTAACAACCCCACGCTTCAAGACTTGTACAATCAATTGACCGCTCAAGGTCAATCTGGTTTAACACAAGCCCTACAGGTAGGTGCAACTATTGAAGATTTGGACATTGTAGATTTGGACAATTATCTTAAGGAAGTCACAAATCCTAATATCGCACAGGTATTCCAACGTTTGCAATGCGGTTCCAGAAACCATTTAAGAAGTTTTGTATTTGGCCTTGAAAATGCAGGTGCCAGCTATACACCTGTTTATTTAGAAACCGAAACTTATGAAACTATCCTTAATGGAAACCACGAACGTTGTGGCATGAGGTACTGATATATGGTAGTCTAATTTAGAAAATTACGCAGCTTTTATTCTATTAAACTTTTATTTTTGGATAAACAGTATTCCAATCTTGCTTCATGTCTATCACCGTCCAACCAAATTTGGATGCATCATCCAACCCTTTACTTAACTGCCCAATGTGTGAATCTCTATCATAGGCCCATTCCCTATCAGCATCCGTATGGTGCAGAAGCAATCCAAATCTAGGATAGCCAGTTGCCGTAGTTGTCCACTGCAGCATTTGGTAATCGCCGTCGGAGTTCCCGGAAGCAAATACTGGACGCTTTCCAATATGTTGATGAATCCCAACAGGCTTACCTACCTTGTCATCAATAAAATTGAGCTCAGGAAGCTTAACCAATTTAGGGACTCCGTCTTCGCCAATCTCAAATTTTGTTTTAACAGAGCTTCCAACCACTTGATACGGAGGAATGCCATAAGCCTCTTCAACCCAAACACGCATAAAATCAATGCCACCGCCTGAAACTATAAAAGTCTTGTAGTCATTGGCTCTTAAGTATTCCAACAATTCTACCATTGGTTGGTAAATCATCTCATTGTAATGCAAGCCCGTTTTGGGATGTGTAGCTGTAGCCAACCAATCCCTAACGTTTTTATCAAACTCATCAGTGGTTATATTCCCATGTGTTTGCATCACCAGTTTTACAATAGCCGCTTCTCCTCCGGCTAGCACCGTTGCAACATCTCCTTCTAAAATGGCTTTATAAGGTTGCTCAGTGGCCCATTCAGGATGGTCTGATGCCAGTCTTTTAATTTCATCAATGGCAAATACCAACTGAAAATACACAGGCTGCTCACTCCAAAGGTTCCCATCGTTATCAAACGTAGCAATTCTATCTTCTACAGGGATAAAATCTGCACTACCTTCAGCGGTAGTTTTACTAACAAAATCCAAAATAGCTTGCTTGGTAGTGCCATCATTCCAAGATGGTAAAGGATCTATGTCAACAACTTCTTCAGTTGCTTTATTGTCTTCAATTCTCACTTTGGTTTCCTGTTTGCAAGAAAATATCATGAGAGTACTTACTAAAAGTATGAAATAGTTGGTTTTCATAATAAGAAAAGTAAAAGCAGTGCCTCGGATGAAGCACTGCTTGTGAATGATTTTAAGGATTAGTTACTAGAAGTTACCATGTCTTCAATTTGCTTCTGAACTTTACCAAGACTCCAGTCGCCTGCCGTTTGGCTAGGTGGATAATCTTTGAACGTAGACAGGAAGTTGAAGGCATATCCTTGGATAGACGTTAGGATATAGGCCCTATCAATATACCAATCATAATAGGTATTAGAACCATAAATGGCTTTTTCGAAAGGATCGCGTCTTAGGTTAATGAGGTAAGGTGCTCTAAGTTCCACAAAAGGTTCCAGCCATATTTGAAGTTGTCTGGCACGATTTTCAAGGAACATGGCTTTCCAATCTCCATAACGCAAGGCCGCCACCTGACCCCCATCATCAACATAAACAAACCCTTTTCGGGGCGATTCTTTAATCTTGCCCGTTAGGTAATCCAATTGATTTACTCCATCAATAAAGTTTTTATAGGTTTTCCCATTAACGGTATATCCTTTTTTAATTTTTTCTGCAATATTGGGATCCCCGGCTACTGCTGCAAATGTTGGCAGCCAGTCTTCATGGGAAACAATTCCGTTTAAAGTAACACCAGCAGGGAAATGTCCAGGCCAACGCACAAAGGCAGGCACTCTAAAGGCGCCTTCCCAGCTACTGTTTTTCTCTCCGTGAAATGGTGTAGTTCCAGCATCTGGCCAAGTATTGTAGTGTGGGCCATTATCAGTAGAATAGAAAACAATAGTATTATCAGCAATACCTAATTCGTCCAAAAGCGCCAAAAGTTCACCCACATGCATGTCGTGTTCTACCATACCATCGGAATATTCATCTTGCCCACTAATGCCATCGTGCTCGGCTTTTACATGCGTTCTAAAATGCATACGAGTGGCATTCCACCAAGTGAAAAAGGGCTTGCCATCTTTTACTTGTTTTTTAATGAACTCCTTAGCCGCAGCAATGGTTTCATCGTCAATGGTTTCCATACGCTTCTTAGTTAAGGCACCAGTGTCTTCAATGCGTTGCCCTCCTTTGCCATCGGCCCAGCTATGAATTACGCCTCTAGGGCCATACACATCTTCAAATTTTTTGCCGTTGGCCAAAATCATTCCCGTGGGATAATCTTCATTTTCGGGTTCTTCCTCAGCATTGAGATGGTAGAGATTTCCGAAGAATTCATCAAACCCGTGCATGGTTGGTAGATGGGCATCTAAATCGCCTTGATGGTTTTTGCCAAATTGCCCTGTAGTATAGCCTAAGCTTTTCATCACTGTAGCTATAGTAATGTCCGAAGCTTGCCAGCCTTCTTTGGCACCTGGCATACCTACCTTGGTCATTCCTGTTCTCACGGGTACGTTACCACCAATAAATGCTGCACGACCTGCTGTACAACTTTGTTGTGCATAATAGTCTGTAAACCCAACACCTTCATTGGCAATACGATCAATGTTAGGTGTTCTATAGCCCATCATCCCTCTATTGTTGTGGCTAATATTCCAAGTCCCTATGTCATCTCCCCAAATGACCAGAATATTGGGTTTGTCTTGAGCTTGACCACATAGGGTCGATAAAAAAGCAAGCACTAAAAGTGCTTTCAAAAAGGTTGGTTTTTTCATAATGAATAGTTTTAAAGTTGAAAATAATAATGGTTAAGGGATGTATTTGCTTCCTAAATTACTAAAAACGAAGTAAATAATAACTATCTGATTTTATTTTAACCGTATAATAATCTAAACTTCATGTGAAAATCCCTATGCATTTAGGTGTCAAACAAAAAAACCACCCCTTGCAGATACAAGAAGTGGTTTTGGTAGGGCTTTATATATAAGTTTAGAACTTCAATTCGGCTTTAATATCAAAATCATTGTAAATGACGTTGTCTTTCAAATTATTGAAAAAGCTTGGAGAACCGTAACGTACGTCGTATTTGGAACGGTCAATTTTTAATTCAGCCACAGCCGAACCTTCATTCACATTAAGCGTAAATGTTACTGGATGCGTAGCCTTTTTGATCGTCAAATCGCCTGTGACTCGATAGGTATTGTTACCTGTAGCCTCTACTAAAGTGAATAGCAAACTTGCTGTTGGATAATTGGCCACGCCAAAAAAATCGTCAGATTTTAAGTGTCCATCCAGTTTCTCTTTGTACTCACCGGATAAATCAGTGGCACCAATAGTATTCATGTCAATAACAAAAGAACCGCCCACAAGCGTTTCACCATCAAATTCCAAACTACCTGATTTTATGGCGATGGTTCCTTCATGAGAACCACCAACTTTGTAGCCTTTCCAGGTTACTTTACTGGTTTCTGTATTCACTGTTTTTGTCTCTTTTTCCATGGGTGTTGTCATTGTTGCAAATGCTATGATTGCTGTTGTTACTAATTTCATTTTGTTTAAATTTTATAATGGTACAAAGTTGCAACACCCACAACCAATAGAAAATGAAGTAGTTTATGAAATCAAGTTAAACTAGTTTAACATCTAGTCTTCCAATGCCAATTGACCTTTGATTTTACTGAGGAATTCTTTGGTGATTCCCAAATAGGAAGCCACCATATACTGCGGAATACGCTGTTCTATTTTTGGATATGTCTTGCGGAAATAAAGGTATCTTTCCTTAGCCGTCATACTGAAGTTTCTAATGATCCGTTTTTGCGCAGCGGCCAATCCGCGTTCAGTAACTTTTCTAAGGAGCCGCTCCAGCTTGGGCACTTTTTCAAAAATATGGTCAATATTACTGTACTGAAATTGCGCCATTTCGGTATCTTCCAAACATTGAATATTAAAATCAGCTGGTTGCTGCTCTATGAAACTTGCAATATCCGAAGTCCACCAATCTTCAACAGATAACATAATGATATGTTCCTGGCCGTCTTTATCAATATAAAACATCTTGGTGCAACCCTTAAGAATAAAAGAACTTACTTTGCACACATCGCCTTGCTGCAAAACGTACTGTCCCTTTAAATACTTGCGTACAATAACATGCTCTCTGAGGAAATCTTCCTCTTCAGGTGTTAGGGTTACGTAATTTGAAATATAATATAATAATGGTTGGATATCCAAAACTTGCTATTTATTTCAGTAAAAATAAAAAATAGCTTGTTAAGGCGATAAAAAATCAATGATTTCCTTACCGTTTTCTTGCGTTAATCCCGTTTGTGGATTTATTAGGAAAAGATGGTCTTTTTGCGAATAGAGAAAAAAGGTCTTGTCGTCCAGAATTGCATATTCTTTATAGTTTTTGTAATCGTTGCCCAACAAGGCTTCGTTTAGTTTAATCCATTTAAGGATTTCATTGCCTCTCACAAAATCGGGGTTGTCTTTGGTCAAATCGGGAGTTTTATCAATTATCTCGCCCTCAAAGCCTTTCCTCTTAAAAATCTCACGGGCAACTTCCAAAGATTGATGCCGTCTCCATGTTGAAGACAGAACGATTTTGGCACCAGTAGCCTCACATATAGCATTCAACAACTTCACCGAACGTGGATCTAAATGCAGATTTAGCTCAAGGATTTTAATGATATTGGGATCCTTGCCCTTATAAAAGTTATAATGGTTCAAAACACCGTCTATATCCAAAAAGATAATTTTCATAAACACAAGTTACTAAAGGTTTTCCATAAAAAAAATCCCGATGGTGGAATCGGGATTTTTATAACCTTTATTTAAAGTTAAAGAGCGTTGTCCATAATTTCCTGCACTACTTCAGGATTTAGCAAAGTAGAAGTGTCCCCTAAATTGGATGTATCCTTACTGGCTATTTTTCTCAAGATTCGACGCATTATTTTACCACTTCTGGTTTTAGGCAAGCCACTTGTGAATTGGATTTTATCCAGTTTGGCAATAGGCCCAATACGATCGGAGATCAACTGATTGATTTCCTTACGCAAATTATTATGATCCCTGCTCTCACCTACATCTTTCAATGTCACATAACCATAAAGAGCATTCCCTTTAATATCATGTGGGAAGCCAACAATAGCACTTTCGGCCACCGCTGGATGCTCATTGATAGCATCTTCAATAGGTGCCGTACCCAAATTGTGTCCGGAAACTATAATAACATCATCTACCCTACCAGTAATTCTGTAATAACCTACTTCGTCACGCAAGGCTCCATCACCTGTAAAATACATATTTTCAAAAGCTGAAAAGTAAGTGTCCTTATACCGTTGATGGTTGCCCCAAATAGTTCTAGCTATAGAAGGCCATGGATATTTAATACACAACCTTCCTTCCACTTGGTTTCCAGAAATTTCATGCCCTTGTTCATCCATTAGGGCAGGTTGTATCCCTGGAAAGGGCAAGGTTGCATATGTAGGTTTGGTAGGCGTAACAAAAGGCAAAGGCGTAATCATAACGCCGCCAGTTTCAGTTTGCCACCAAGTATCTACAATAGGGCTTTTTTTGCTGCCCACCGTTTCGTTATACCAGTGCCATGCCTCTTCGTTAATGGGCTCACCAACTGTCCCGAGAACTTTAATAGAGGACAAGTCACAAGCTTCAACATGTTCTACCCCTTCTTTGGCTAATGCACGAATAGCCGTAGGTGCTGTATAAAATTGGTTCACTTTATGTTTCTCTACCACTTGCCAGAATCTACCCGAATCCGGGAACGTAGGGATCCCTTCAAACATAAGCGTAGTAGCACCATTGGCCAATGGGCCATAAACGATGTAGCTATGCCCTGTGATCCATCCTACATCAGCTGTACACCAGTAAATATCTCCATCACGATATTGAAACACGTTTTTGAAGGTATACGCAGTGTACACCATATACCCCCCTATGGTATGGACCATGCCTTTAGGCTGGCCGGTAGAACCTGAGGTATAAAGAATGAACAAAGGATCCTCAGAGTCCATAACCTCTGCCGAACAATCTTGATAAGCATGATCCAATAGAGGTTGCAGCCACTTGTCACGCCCTTCCTGCATCTTTACTTCTGAATTGATACGTTTGGCAACCAAAACTGTTTCCACACAAGGGCATGATTTTAAAGCTTCATCAACAATACCTTTCAAATCAATCGTTTTGGCACCTCTATAAGAACCATCACTGGTTATTACCATTTTACATTCACTATCATTGATCCTAGTAGCTAGAGCATTCGCCGAAAAACCAGCAAATACTACGGAATGGATAGCGCCTATCCGGGCACAGGCCAGTACCGATACCGCCAGTTCTGGGATCATGGGCAAATAGATACAGACTCTATCTCCTTTGGAAATACCTTGTTCGGTCAAGACATTGGCCATTCTACAAACTCTTTCATAGAGCTGTTTGTAGGTGATGTGCTGTGCTTCTTCTTTAGGATCATTGGGCTCAAAAATAATAGCCGTCTTATCTCCTTTGGTTGGCAAGTGCCTATCTAAACAATTTTCTGTAATGTTCAGTTTCGCCCCTTCAAACCATCTGATTTCCGGTTTGTTAAAATCCCAACTCAAGACTTTGTCCCATCGTTTTCGCCAAACAAAATGTTCTTCGGCTACTTCTTCCCAAAAACTTTCAGGATTACGAACTGATTTTCTATAGACTTGAAAATATTCTTCTAGATGTTTAATATGATAATTACTCATTATGTATTAGTTTTAGTTAGCGTGAATTCCAATATTTTTCGATTTGTAGACTTGTTCAATTTCCGAAATTATTTCGATATCGTCAATGGTTGAAGGAATATTATAGTTGATATCATCAGCAATTTGACGCAACAGTTTACGAAGTATTTTACCCGATCTGGTTTTAGGCAAGCGTTTCACAACATAAACATCTTTAAAGGAAGCAACGGCACCTATTTCATGCCTTACACTTTGCACTACTTGTTTCTGTAGTTCCGATTCAGGCTGATTAACTCCAGTTTTAAGAACAACCAATCCCAATGGTTTTTGGCCTTTTAACTCACAGTGCACACCAAAAACAGCACATTCGGCCACAGAAGGATGTGAAGCAACCACTTCTTCCATTTCGGCAGTAGACAATCGATGTCCAGCCACATTGATAATATCATCAACCCGTCCCGTGATATAAACATACCCATCGTCATCCTTATAACCACCATCGCCTGAAAAGTAATAGCCTGGGAATTTACTGAGATAGCCCATTTTAAAGCGTTCGGTATTGTTCCATAGATTGGTTAAAGTTCCTGGTGGCAGGGGGAGTTTCACAGCCACATAACCTTCCATATCTTCATCCAAAACATGGCCTTCTTCATTTAAAATTTGAATATCATACCCACAAACGGGCAAGCCGGCAGATCCTGGTCTTATTTCTTCCAAATGAACACCAGCCATAGTAGCCAACATGGGCCAACCGGACTCGGTTTGCCACCAATGGTCAATAACCGGCACTCCCAAATGGTGTTCCAGCCAACTGAGCGTAGCTACATCGCAACGTTCACCCGCCAAGAACTGATACTTGAGGCATGACAAGTCATACTTTTTCATCAGCTCACCTTCGTGGTCTTCTTTTTTAATGGCTCTAATAGCTGTTGGCGCAGTAAACATAACCTTGACCCTATGTTCGCTAATAACTCTCCAAAAGGTAGAAGCATCAGGAGTCCTAATGGGTTTACCTTCAAAAAGAATCGTGGTGTTTCTGTTCAATAAAGGGCCGTACACAATATAACTATGGCCTACCACCCAGCCAACATCACTAGCAGCCCAATAGATATCGCCCTCTTCCACATCGTAAATATACTTCATGGAAAACTTCAAGGCTGTGGCATAACCGCCTGAATCCCTTATGATTCCTTTAGGCTTACCTGTGGTTCCAGACGTATACAAAATATACAAGGGATGCGTTGATTCGACCTCAACTGGAATAGCTTCTTCAGAGTTATTAACCAACTGCTCATAATCTACATCATACCCTTTCTTTGGGATGTCCACCCCTTGTTTTCTATCAAAAATGACCACTTTCTCAGGTTTGAATTCAGATTGCTCAATGGCTTCGTCCACAAAGGGTTTATAAGGAATCATACGGTCAATCTCAATACCGTTTGAAGCCGTGATAATGGCTTTAGGTTTACAATCATCAATACGAATAGCCAATTCATGTGGTGCAAAACCGCCAAAAACCACCGAATGGATAACCCCAATTCTTGCACAAGCCAACATAGCATACATAGCCTGAGGAATCATAGGCATGTAGATAATTGCCGTATCGCTTTTTTTTAAGCCAAGACTTTGGAGTCCGCCAGCCAATTTGGAAACTTCTTTCTTTAATTGATTGAAGGTGATAAATTCTTTGGTATGGGTCACTGGAGAATCATAAATAATGGCATTTTGCTCACCAAAACCATCTTCAATATGCTTATCTATACAGAGGTAACTTATATTAAGTTTTCCATCTTCAAACCAACGGTAATAGTCTTTGTCATCTTTAGACAGAACTCTCTTAGGCGGTTTGAACCAAGTTAATTTTGACGCTTGTTCGCCCCAAAACAATTCAGGGTTTTCAATGCTTTGTTTGTAAAAGTCTCTATAAATCATGGCTTGGTTTTTTAGTTTTAATGAGTCCAAACCAATTTGGGTTTAGCACTTTTAATTTAATCAAAACCCAGAGGATTACTATAAAACACAATCCAATAACCACGGAGTTCATAGTGCTTACTGGATTTTCATTTTCAAACTTAAATCTAAGGAATAAAGTGGTAAGGATATATACTAGTATAACTATATCCGATACCAAAGGATTTAAACGCAATTTCATGATACATACTTTAAATTAAACATGGTTGTTTGCACACAAAACCAAGATTAATCAAAGCAGCTCAGCTATTTCCGATACAATTTTTTTTACTGAAAAAGGTTTTGTTAAGTACTTATCCGCACCCAATGCCAAACCCTTTTCAACATCGGACATTTTATTTTTAGCGGTTAGGAAAACTACTTTTGTGTTTTCCAGAACTTTATTTTGCTTTATTTTCTTCAGTGTTTCATAGCCATCTACATTGGGCATCATGATATCCAAAAGGACTACGTTGGGAATGGCTTTGTTTAAAATTTCCAAAGCTTCACTCCCATCTCTTGCAATGAACACTTCAAAGCCCTGCTTTCTAAACGCATATTCCAGCGTCATTACAATGTTGGGCTCGTCATCTACTATTAATATCTTACTCATAGTATAAGTAGGTCATAAATTTACTCAAATGGTAGTTTAAATACAAGTCTTGCGCCCTTTTTATACTCTTTATCCACCCAAATTTTGCCCTTATGTTGCTCTATAATCTCTTTACAAATGGCCAAGCCCAATCCGCTCCCTTCAGGTTTACGGGTATTTTGGTCTTTGGACTGATAAAATTTATCAAAAATATGATCAATATCTTCAGGAGGAATGCCCTTTCCGTTATCGGTTACGGAAATTTCAATATGCGAATTCCCCAGCTTATAATCTAGCGTTATTTCCCCTTGTTTTTCAGGGCAAAATTTAATGGCGTTAGTGAGTAAATTGGTCATCACCTGAACTAAACGATCTTCATCATGAGGTACGCTGAATTTATGAGGGTTTTTGTTCGTTATGATCACTCCTTTTTTCAATGCGAGGCTCTCAACAACAGTCAACGATTTTTTAATTCCTTTTTGAACATCCTGCAACTTAATTTCCAAAGTGTTTTTCCCTCTGGCCAGTTTTTCAAAATCCAAGATATTATGAATAAGCCTTGATAGGCGTTCGCTATCCTGAAGCATATTATTTAAAAATTGCGCTCTTATTTCAGGGGGCATGTCATCGTTCTCGTCAATGAGCAACTCTGTTGCTGCCCTGATCCCTGTGATAGGCGTTTTGAGCTCGTGGGCCACCGTATCCAAAAACTCGTCTTTTTGCTTGTCTTTGCCCATCAAATCCACATTGGCTTGCTTCAATTGGTTAGTTAACGTGGTCAATTGAATAGATTTTTCCCTTAATTGTTTGTTGGTCGCAATAGTATCTTTAGACTCTTCCAAAATTTTCAAAACTTCCACAAGGCTTATCTGTTCTTCTTTAACAACACCAGCAATCAAGATTCTAGCCGAAGCACTCCCTATACTCCCTGTGAGCAATTTCTCGGAAAAGTTAATCAAGCGAGCGTCGGCCATGATTGTATCTTTAGGTATTCGGTATTTTTCAAAGAAGATGTTCAAGGCCCTCTCGGCTCTTTTTTCACCCAAAAACTTAACTAATACACTTTTAATATCAGCCACAAAAGCCTCGCCCTTCCATACTAGAGCCCCATCTTGCAAGGAGGTGTAATTCCTGCTATCCACAAACATCTCAGCATAATTACGCTCTCTATAGTGTCCTTTTGAAGCGAGGGAAAAAATAAGATAACACAACGTGTTCAAGCTCATACTCCAGAAAAAAGCATGAGTAACCGGTGTCAGGAAATCAATACCAAAAAGTGAGTAAGGTTTTAAGGAGCCAATACCAAAGAGTCCGTGATCTATAAAACCAGTAGAGCCGGTGAATGCCTGGATGGTAAACGGAAGAATCAGTGTATAAAAAGTAACTGAAAAACCAACAATTATGGAAATAATGGAAGCTTTGGAGGAGCCTCTATTCCAAAATAACCCGATGAAAAAAGAGGGAGCTAATTGGGAAATGATCAAAAATGCCATCAAACCAATGGAAACCAGCGAAAGTTCTATCGAAAAATTATAATAGATAACGTATGCTAAAATGATAATGGAAAAAATAGATATGCGGCGTATATTCTTTATATAGGTAGCATTTTTTTCCGGATGCCCTTTGCTGAACTTGTCCAAGAATCCATAAGGAATAATCAAGTTGTTACTCAACATAACAGATAAGGCCAATGTAGAGACCACCACCATGGAAATCACTGCCGAAAATCCACCCAGAAACACCAAGCTAGCCAAAAACACATTGTTGTTTTCCAAAGGAAGAAAGAGCGTGTAATAATCTGGATTCACACTCGTTCCAAACTTAAGCATACCGCCCCAAGTAACAAACAGTACGAAAGCATTGAACAGCAAAAGATACAGAGGAAACATCCAAATAGCATATTTCAAGTATTTTTCCCTGTTATTTTCCAAAACAGAAACCTGGAATTGTCTTGGCAATAAAAAAATGGCTATGAAAGAAAGCATCGTGGTAAACAACCAATTAACACCTCCTTCAAGACCATTTATTTTAATGAGCGAAGAAAAATTTTCGGTTTTTGAAATGCTGTTATAAATATCCGTAGTCCCATCAAACAAATAAAAGGTTACATAAACCCCAATAACGAGAAAGAAAAGAAGCTTAACAATAGACTCAAAAGCAACCGACATCACGATACCTTTGTGCTTTTCAGAAGCATCAGGTTTTTGAGTTCCAAAAAAGGTAGCAAAAATGGCCAGCAGCACAGCTATATAAAATGTGGAATCGTCTAATATACTTGTTGAAACATAGCTGGTTTCATCGGCCATGATTTCAAAGGTTTCCGATACAGCCTTTAACTGCAAAGAGATATAGGGCAAAATTCCAAAAAGACATACCACGGTTACCAAAGCGCCCAAAAACCGATTGTTTCCATAGCGTAACGAAATAAAATCGGCTATGGATGAAATCTTATGCTGCTTTGAAATGCGAATGACCTTTCTAAGTAAAATTATCCACAAAGGAGACGCAATCACGGGCCCAAGGTAGATGGGCAAATAGGATATCCCAGATTTGGCCACAATTCCCACACTGCCATAATAGGTCCAAGCCGAACAGTAAATTCCCAGAGAAAGAGAATACACAATAGGATTATTGACCCATTTGCTTCTACTTCTTTTCTCGGCCGAATAAGCTATGAGAAACAAAAAAGCCAAGTATAAAATAATGATGGAAATGAGCAAATAATTATTCATAATGCTTCTTTAAAATGATATATGAAATAATTATTGATATCAACCAAAATGAGAAAATTGCCACATACATTATTGGAAAACCCAATACTTCTCCTTCTATATTAAAAACCAAAATAAAGGGAATATTGAGCACAAGAAACAATGCTAAGGATAAAACTACTAATTTTTGCTCGTGTCGCTTTTTCATCGGTACATGCAGTTATTAAAAATAAGTAAAAAAACAGCATCTCATAACCGAAATGCTGTTTTTACTAACAAAAACTAACCAGGAATCACGATTGAGTCCCAATTTGATTTTAATGATGTGTGGCTTCTCCTGCCCCAGATGGAATACGGATATGTTCCACAATATCTTGAACTTCTGCTGGTGGTGCCGGTGTCATTCTAGAAACCACTACCGAAATTACTACGTTTACCAGCATGGCAATGGTTCCAAATCCTTCAGGTGACGTACCAAACCACCATTCGCTGGCAGGCCTTGGTTCAATTCCAAATAAGAAACCTGTTTTATACCGTATCATGTAGAATAACATGAGTAAGATTCCAACAATCATTCCAGAAACAGCACCTTGTCGGTTCATTCGTTTGTCAAAAATTCCCAAAATAATAGCCGGGAAGAAAGATGCGGCTGCCAGACCAAAAGCCAGTGCCACCACCGCAGCTACAAACCCCGGCGGATTGATACCAAAATATCCGGCAATCAAGATGGCTACCAAAATACTAATACGTGCCGCCCAAAGCTCACTCTTCTCTGAAATATTAGGCTTAATTTGTTTTTTAATCAAATCATGAGAAATAGAGGTTGAAATCACTAAAAGTAATCCTGCTGCAGTTGATAGAGCTGCCGCCAAACCTCCTGCCGCAACTAAAGCTATCACCCAGTTAGGTAGTTTGGCAATTTCAGGATTAGCCAACACCATGATATCTCTATCCACGTAAAGCTCATTGGCATCTGCATTGGCATTAGAAATCAAACGCTCCCCATGTGCTCCTCTAGCATCAGTAAACTCAGGTTTTTTACCATCAATGGCACTGCCATTCACATACTGGATTTTACCATCTCCATTTTTATCTGCCCAAGCGATTAAGCCTGTATCTTCCCAGTTTTTAAACCATTCAGGAATTTCAGAATAGGGTTTGTTTTCTACGGTTTCAATCAAGTTTGTTCTTGCAAATACAGCTATAGCTGGTGCTGTAGTATAAAGAATAGCGATGAACAACAAAGCTAAACCAGCAGACTTTCTTGCGTCTTTAACTTTAGGTACCGTAAAAAATCTTACAATAACATGTGGCAATCCTGCCGTACCCACCATGAGTGCTAAAGTAATCGCGAAAACATCCCAAGTGGATTTTGTACCACTAGTATATTCCTTAAAACCCAATTGGGTATGCAAAGCATCCAGTTTTTCCAGAAGATAAACACCGTCCTGTGTTTTGCTTCCCATTCCAAATTGAGGAATTGGGTTTCCAGTCATCTGCATAGAAATAAAGAAAGCGGGAACCATAAAGGCAAAAATCAACACACAATATTGTGCTACCTGGGTATAAGTAATACCCTTCATCCCCCCAAGAAAAGCAAATACCAGTACAACAGCCATACCAATGACAACTCCTGTATTTATATCTACTTGAAGGAATTGAGAAAAGACAATCCCTACACCGCGCATTTGCCCAGCAACGTAGGTAAACGATACAATTAAAGCACAAATAACAGCGACGGTTCTAGCTGTATTGGAATAATAACGATCTCCAATAAAATCAGGCACCGTGAACTTTCCAAACTTCCTTAAATAAGGCGCCAGAAGCAATGCCAGAAGTACATAACCACCTGTCCACCCCATAAGGTAAACCGAACCATCGTAACCTGCAAAGGAGATGATTCCGGCCATTGAAATAAAAGATGCGGCACTCATCCAATCGGCAGCTGTTGCCATTCCGTTGGCCAATGGCGATACACCGCCACCAGCAACGTAAAATTCTTTGGTTGATCCAGCTCTTGCCCATATTGCAATGCCGAAATACAGGGCGAACGTAACCCCTACTAAAATCCAAGTCCAAGTTTGTACACTCATAATGTTTCTTTTTAGTTAAGGGCTACTATTCGTTGTAGCCGTATTTTTTATCTAATTTATTCATCAATCGTACGTACACGAAGATAAGAATCACGAATACGTATATGGATCCTTGTTGGGCAAACCAAAAGCCCAACTTAAAGCCCCCTAGTCGAATGCTATTTAAAGCATCCTTGAACAGAATTCCTGCCCCATAGGAAACCAAAAACCAAATACTCAAAAGAATCACCAAATACTTCAGGTTTTCTTTCCAGTAGGCCGTAGCCTTTTTTTGTTGTTCAGACATATAATTAAGTGTTAGTTAGTTTTTATAGGTATATCATGGCCTGAAGCGTGAAAGTCCCCACTTTTGTGTCTCCAAACGCTTCATTTTTGTATTCAAAAGTCAGTTTTGAATTGTGGCCGTTTAAATAGGCATTGGCACCAATGCCAAAAATGTTTCTGTTATCATCAACAGCATCATAGCTATTGGAGGCAAACGAAACATAAGGTTGATAACGAACCTTTGTTTTATCTCTTGGGAGCACATATCCTACATGTCCATAAAACATGCTCCCGGTTCCATAAGCACTAAAGAGGTAATCGGTTCCGTAATCATTGGATTGGTAGGTTGCATAGGCTGTAATGGCGCTACCGTTATCGCCAAGAGGAGCATCATAAAAAGCGTCAATGGCAAAAATAGCTACATCTTCTCCTTTAAGTTCTGTTCCTTCCATGATCACTGACCCCTTTGGATGGTAAAAGAATCCCGCTCCAATGTTGAATACTTTCTTGCCACCTAAATAAGTACCTACTTTATAAGGTAAGAAATTAGACTCCTGGTCGAAAAAATTATAATCAAAATAACCTGCATAGGCCTTCCCAGCATCTTTTGAACCCAACAAGCGCTTCCCTGCATAAACTGCAGAGGTCACTTCTTCAGGATCTCTAGTATCTAAACCATTTACTATGGCATCGTTGATTGCAAGTCGGTATTGAAGTTTGCCAAATTTACCCTTGGCAAAAACACCTATGTGGCGCGCAAATTGATCGGACAGACCTAAGGTAGACCATGACTGACGGTTATTATCCAAAGTCATCATGTTTAAGGTACTTTGGTTATTCAATCTGGAAATCCCATTAAAATAGTGCAATCCACCACCAACAGAGTGATTGGCACTTAAGTTATATTGCGCCCAAACATCATGAAAAAACAATTGCGCCCCATCTCCTTTACCAACAGGAGAAAGTGCATTAGCATTCAGGCTATTGAGACCAAAATGCGTTACAATTAAAAATTTCTCATCAATTTGAGCATACATCAAAACACGAGCACGTCTTAGATTGAAATTCAATTTACTGGATTCTTCCGGAACATCGTCAGAATACACCCCTTGTACCTGTGCCCAGGAAAGAATACGAAAGTATTTTTTCCCGTCTTCACTTAACTTCACTTTGAGGCCACCATCATAATTTGGTGACCCCTGTGAAAATGCTAGCTGTAATGTAAACATAATAGCTAATAACAACAACAGTTTTTTTCTCATAGTCATTAATAGAGTTTAGTTAGTAATGCGTTAACCATAGGTTTTGTGTGCAATGCTAAACTCTAAAAAAAGCTATATTCAATGAAAATTGATATATCTATTCGTTAATTTAATATATTTAATCCCTGAAACGCTCCCACTGGATAAGCATAAACTTATCTCCAAGCTCTGTAACCAACACCCCTGCACCCTTAATTTTTTTAGGGTCTTCAAAATATTTACTCAACTCAGGCGCACTCAGTATTTTGTATGTAAGATGGTAATTAACATTAAAAGGGCGCTTGATATTGTACTTTTTCACCCAATTCATCACACTCACATGGGAGACTCCCAAAATACGCTCAATTTCCCGATAGGTTAAACCCTCCAAATACAGTTGCAATGCTTTGTTTACATAATAATCGTCAATCTGCTTTCCTAACTTATTAACTGTAAAATAGTAGCCGCAGGATTTACACTTATAACGTTGCCTATCATTGACTATACCGCTTTTAATGTAACTGTCTGAACCGCAATTGGGACAAAGATCAATCGTCATATATATTTATTTTGCATAAATATACTTATTTAGCAATTAAAATATTATAAAGTTCATAATAAAAAACATTCAAAATTGAACAAACATCTGTTTTTTAAGTGTTTTTTTATCAAAAAAAAGAGAAACCGCTGGGTTTTTTAAAATTCGCAAGTTCAAACTATCCTATCAACACTACCGATGTTTCTCTCTCTGTGTATTCTACAATAACGCTTTAA
>JAGQZG010000218.1 GCA_020435705.1 Mangrovimonas sp. | reverse complement strand
TCCATGAGTATCTGGTAAATATTTTTCCAACCCTATACGATTAGCAGCAGCAACAAAGCATCCGTTGGCCACGGCATGCCCTTTCATAACATTCATCCAAGCGCCATATTGATTGGTTCCATATTGCTCTTTTTCCTTTGGATGCCAGCCAATAGCTGTTGGATAAAATAAGACTTCAGAACCTTTAAGCGCTGTTAATCTAGCTCCTTCCGGATACCATTGGTCCCAACAAATCAAGACACCGATATTCCCCTTTTTGGTAGGATTGTTTTTAAACCCTAAATCTCCTGGGGTAAAATAGAATTTTTCATAAAAATGAGGATCGTCCGGAATGTGCATTTTTCTGTAAAGGCCAGCTTCACTTCCATCTGTATCAATAATGTAAGCACTGTTATGATAAATACCAGCCATGCGCTTTTCAAAAAACGGAACGACAATCACGACACCTAATTCTTTAGCCAGTGCACTAAAAGCGTTAAAAGAAGTACTGTACAAAGGTTCAGCATACTTAAAGTTGTCTACATCCTCACTTTGGCAAAAATAATGACTGCTATACAGTTCAGGCAAACAGATCACTTCTGCCCCTTGAGCAGCGGCCTTGCGTACCCATTCGGTACATTTTTTCAAGTTGTTTTCAGGCGTATTGTTCAGGTTTAACTGAACGACGGCTATGGTGTAATTACTCATTTTCGTTGAGATTGTTTTGAGCGACTAAAATTAAAAATAATAGTTTATAAAATAGGTTAATTTTTTAGATACCAAAAAATAAAGCAGGAACATTTGATTTTGTCCCTGCTCTATAGTGCAATCTTAGCTAGGTTTAAAGCGTATTACCATGAATGTCCAATTCTACGATAGGTTTCCCTAGTTTTTCAACCTCTTGAAGTTGGGTTTCTTTATCGCCAACCACTATGTAGATCATGTCTTCTTCTTTGAGATATTTATTGATAACATTATGATAATCATTCAAAGTCATATTGACCAATAGTTCTTGCTCTTTCTCAATGTAATCTACAGGTTTATTGTACTTACTGATAGAGCGAAGAATATCCAATTTGGCTCCCAAACTTTCATAGGCTCTTGTGTTATCCTTGAGGATTTTATTTTTAGTGATTTCCAATTCCTTCTCGGTAAAATCAGTTTCATAATTGGCCACCATGTTTTTTATAATTTCCAACGATGCTAGAGTGGCATTGGCTCGTACGCTAGTGATGATATAAAATGGAGCGACTTCTTCTCCACTTGCCAAACCGGAATAGGCTCCATAAGTGTACCCTTTCTCAATTCTAAGAGTCTGCGTTAATTTCCCACTAGACCCACTGCCCAGAACTTCATTGGCGAAATTCAGTTTATCATAATCGGGGTCTAAACTTGAGAGCGCCAATTTACCGATATAAAGAACCGATTGTTTTGAATCAGGGACATCTATGAAATATAAGGTATTAGCCACAGGATTTTGAGGAAGTGCATACTCAGGAGCAACAAAGTCCCCACCTTTCAAATCTTTAAAAACACCAAAGCTTTCTGCGGCTTGATTTCCAGTTACAGCTCCTGCAACATGAATGGTTGCTTTTTCTGGTGACAGCTTATTGAAATAATCTTTAAGATCATCCATGGTGATATTGTTAGTAGACTCCGTAGTTCCTGAACTAGGAATGCTAAAGATATGATTATCACCGTAGAGAAGTTTTGCGTAGTTTAAAGAAGCTATGGCATTGGGGTTAGCTTCTCGCCCTTTTAAACTGGTTGCCAAAGCTAATTTCAATCTGTCAAACTCTTTTTGATCCCAGCGCGGTTCCGTGAGCATTTCATGGACTAGTTTAAGCGTTTCATTCAAATTTTTAACCAAACAGGATCCGGAGACTCTAAAGTCTTCGTTAGAACTACTGAAATTGATATTAGCCCCTAACAACCCTATAGCCTCTTCTAGATCGGCCGGCGTTTTGGTGGCAGTACCTTCCATGAGCAAATCACTTAGCAAGCTGGCAACACCCGATTTATCCATAGGATCCGTGAGATGTCCACCAGGAAACGTTATATCAAATTGTACCAGTGGCACCTCATTGTTTTCAATAGCATATAGTTTCATGCCATTGTCTAACGAAGAAGTATATACTTCAGGCGATTTAAACAAAGGCAGTTCCCCAAAAGGAGGCTCACTACGATCAAACTTAGTAGGTGTTTTTTCATACTCGGCTTCTTCCCCTTGACTCACTTCTTCATTGGCCACACCTTGCACAACCTCTTCAATCCATACCTCTGCTTGTTTTGAACCCACAACCGTAAGATCCAATTGGCCTTTAGGAACAAAGCTAGTGCTTACATAGTTTTTACCTTTGATGTATTGATTGTAAACGCGCATAACATCTTCGGCTGTGACCGCATTGGTTAATTTGGCTCGTTGGGCAATGAACCCTGCATCACCGGCAAACTCGTTGTCTTGAACCAATTGGAAGGCCTTATTCAAGACTGTGCTCACACCTTGATAAAGACTAGTTTCCAGTTCAGCTTTGATGCGTTTTAATTCATTTTCATTAACGCCATTGGTTTCGAAACGTTTCAACCCATCAGCAATCGCAATATTTACAGAATCCAGATCAACTCCTGCATTGGCTCTAACCCTAAAAATGAATTCACCTGCCAACTCGCTACTACTTTGATACGTACTTACGTTGGGAGCTAATTTTTCTTCTTCCACAATCACTTGATACAAAGGCGATTTCTTGCTTCCGCTTAACAAAGAGCCCAAAATATTGAGAGCATAACTGTCTTTGTTGTACTCTTCCACTGTTGGGAAAACCATTCGATACTCAGGTAGTGTAGCGAAATTGTCTTCAAAATAAAGCGACTTTGTTTCGTTAAGCGTAACAGGCATGGGAGTTAAAGGAGCCACATCGGGGCCTTTTTTAATTTCGCCAAACCATTGCTTGACCAACTTCTTTGTTTCTTCAACATTAATATCACCTGCAATTACCAAAGAGGCATTGGCAGCACCATAATATTGATTGTAAAATTCCTTAACATCATTTATGGTAGCTGCTTGCAAGTCAGGTAACTGCCCTATGACCGTCCAATTGTACGGATGTCCTTCTGGATACAGATTTTTTCGTATCACTTCATCAGTATAACCGTAAGGCGCATTGTCAACACGCTGCCTCTTTTCGTTCTTAACTACTTGCTTTTCCCGTTCAAGAGCCGCTTCGGTTACTGTATTTATCATGTAACCAAAACGATCGGAATCTATCCATAAGATTTTTTCAAAGGCGTCCTTTGGCACGACTTCATAATAAATAGTACCGTCATCCCAAGTCCCACCATTACGGCTTCCACCCCATTCAGGGATAAGTTTTCTATTGGCACCCACAGGGACATTTTCGGAATCGTTAAAACTCATGTGCTCGAAAAAATGGGCAAACCCGGTCTTGCCTGGTTTTTCTCTATTGGAGCCTACATGCATGAGCGTGGCTACGGCCACTATAGGATCACTGTGATCTTCATGTAAAATGACTTCCAGGCCATTGTCTAAGGTGAATTTTTCGTAATCAATGCTAAAGCCTGTTGAGTCTTCTTTAGGATTGTCATTCTTACAGGTCAGCAAAAGAGTCAAGGCACTAATTAAAAGCGGGAATTTCTTCATGTTTTTGATTGATTTTTTTATTAAAGGTTTTAAATATAATCATTCAAAAGCTGTAGTAAAAAAAGTATTTGTTAAAGTTAATTCCAATAACT
>JAGQZG010000217.1 GCA_020435705.1 Mangrovimonas sp. | reverse complement strand
TGTTTATCCGTTTACAGGAAGAAAAGACAGTGCTGTGGCCACTTTAAGTGTTCACGATGCATTAAGGTCTTTTTCTATAAGAACGTTTGTAGCCTCAAAAGACAACGATTATAACAATGCCATTCTTAATGAATTACTGGACTCCAAGGCTTCAAATTTTGTAAGTACCGATTATATTCTTTAAAAAAATCTTAAGAGATTGTTGAGATGTTAAATTTTATTATACTTTTGAATTATGATTCCATCGGAAAATAGAATACGTCCCTCAGGGTGTGCAAGTTACTTGCGCAGGCCTAGCCATTTGCGCTAATCTTCGATTTAGTAAATGAGTACGTAATTTTATTTTTTTCACCTTGAACAATTCAAAAAACATATTTCAAAATTTATTGCTTGTTATTTCAGAAAGTAACAAGTTTAACGTGTTGCATCGTTTTTTTCCTCGCCCGTAAGGGTGATGGCTTTTTTTGAACTTAGGTGTGTCCGGTTCTTTTCTTAACAATCTCAATATTATTTTTTTAACTTATAATCAAAACAAAATCTATGGATGTTGTTATTGCCAATAAATCTCATGCTGTCTATGCGCAAGAAATTTGTGATACCATAGAAGAATCTGCCAAGGTTCGAGGAACCGGTATTGCAAAGCGCACCCCAGAATATGTCATTACCAAAATGGAAAATGGGAATGCGGTTATTGCTTTGGACGGCGATAAGTTTGCTGGTTTTTGCTACATCGAGGCCTGGAGCCATGGGAAATTCGTGGCCAATTCAGGATTGATTGTTCACCCAGAGTATCGTGGTGGTGGCTTAGCAAAAAAAATCAAACATAAAATCTTTGAACATTCCAGAACCAAATATCCGGAAGCGAAAGTCTTTAGTATCACTACGGGTTTGGCAGTTATGAAAATGAACAGCGAACTGGGGTATCGCCCCGTGCCTTTTTCTGAATTAACCACCGACCAAACATTCTGGAACGGTTGTCAAACCTGCAAGAATTACGATATTTTACAGCGCACGGAGCAAAAAATGTGTTTGTGTACCGGAATGCTGTATGATCCAGCAGCTATTGAAAAGAAAAATGAAATCGACATAAAACCGGTGAAAGAAAAGGTGTTTATGCGATTAAAAAGATTAAAACAATCCATGTTCTTAAAAAAGGAGGAGAAATGAAAAAGTTAGTACTAGCATACAGTGGCGGATTGGATACGTCTTATTGTGCCGTTCATTTATCAAAAGATTTAGGCTTTGAGGTTCATGCCGTGAGCGTGAACACTGGCGGATTCACTTCGGAAGAAATCAAAAGGACCGAATCCAATGCCTATAAAATGGGTGTCAAAACCTATCAAAATTTAAATTCAGTGTCGTTGTTTTACGACAGAGTGGTGAAATACCTCATTTATGGTAATGTCCTTAAAAACAATACCTACCCGCTTTCAGTAAGTGCCGAGCGTATTATTCAGGCTATTGAAATTATCAATTATGCGAAGAAAGTTGGAGCCAATTATATTGCCCATGGAAGCACGGGTGCAGGAAACGATCAGGTTCGTTTTGATATGATTTTCCAAACACTAGCGCCTGAAATTGAAATTATTACGCCCATTCGAGATGAAAAATTATCCAGACAAGAAGAAATAGATTATTTAGTAGCCAATGGCGTTGATATGTCTTGGGAAAAAGCCAAGTATTCTGTCAATAAAGGCCTGTGGGGTACAAGTGTTGGCGGTGAAGAAACGCTTACTTCTCAAAAACCGTTGCCTAATCAAGCCTACCCTTCACAACTAACCAAGGAAGAAGAGGAGACGATAACTTTAACTTTCGAAAAAGGGGAATTGGTGGCTATAAATGGTCATAAGGAGTTGCCCTACAGAAATATTGAGAGCTTGGCCAAATTGGCATCTGCTTATGCGATAGGAAGAGATATTCACGTGGGCGATACCATAGTGGGCATTAAAGGGCGTGTGGGTTTTGAAGCCCCTGCGGCCTTAATCATTATCAAAGCGCACCATCTGCTGGAAAAACATACTTTGACCAAATGGCAAATGCAGCATAAGGACTACATTTCCAACTGGTATGGTATGCATTTACACGAAGGACAATATTTAGATCCCGTAATGCGCGATATGGAAGCTTTTTTACAACATAGTCAAGCGGCTGTTACAGGCAATGTGACTGTTACCTTAAAACCCTACCATTTCACTCTGGATGGTATTGAATCTAAACACGATTTGATGAATGCCAAGTTTGGTAGCTACGGTGAAATGAACAAAGGTTGGACCGCCGAGGAAGCTAAAGGTTTCATCAAGATTTTAGGCAACCAGAACAAAATATATCATCAAGTAAACGCAGAATCATGAGTGTAAAAGTAGGTATTGTTGGCGGTGCAGGTTATACAGCAGGCGAATTGTTAAGATTGCTGGTAAACCATTCTGAAGTAACGATTGATTTTATTTACAGTACTTCCAATGCTGGAAATGCAATAGGAAAAGTGCATCAGGATCTGATAGGACAAAGCTTAACTTTTTCAAGCGAGGTCCATACGGATGTTGATGTGGTTTTCTTGTGTTTGGGTCATGGGCATTCCAAGTCTTTTTTGGAGAAACATTCGTTTTCAAGTTCTACCAAGATTATTGATTTGAGCAACGATTTTAGGTTGCAACCCGATGCCCAGTTCATGGGAAGGGAATTTGTTTATGGCCTGCCCGAATTACAAAAAAATAAAATCAAGAAAGCCCATAATATTGCCAATCCTGGATGTTTTGCTACAGCCATTCAATTGGCTTTACTGCCCTTAACGGCTAATAATTTGGTGAAGGATGCCATTCACATTCAGGCGGTAACGGGCGCAACAGGTGCCGGAGCATCTTTGTCTGAAACTACCCATTTTGCTTGGCGCGACAATAATTTCTCCTATTATAAACCTTTTACACATCAGCATTTAGGCGAAATAGAACAATCCTTGAGTCAATTGCAAAGCGGATTTGATTATGATGTAAACTTCATGCCTTACAGAGGGAATTTTTCCAGAGGAATTTTTGCCACGGCCTACACCAAGTTTGACGGTTCTGTAGACCAAGCCAAAGACTTATATAAAGAATATTATCGTCAGGCCGCATTTACTTTGGTTTCTGATGAACCTTTGCATTTAAAACAAGTAGTGAATACCAACAATTGTTTTCTGCATATACATAAATATCAAGACAAACTGTTGATTACGAGTGTAATTGATAATTTATTGAAAGGGGCTTCAGGGCAAGCAATTGAAAACATGAATCTCATGTTGGGGTTTTTTGAAGATGAAGGGCTTCAACTAAAAGCCAACTATTTTTAAGCAAGAAAACTATGAAAATAGCAATTATAGGAACAGGGAATTTAGGAACATCTATAGCCAAAGGCTTAATTACCAATAATGCCATTACATCGCTGTATTTAACTAGCAGGCATCCTGAATATTTAGACGAATTTGAAGGCTACAGGCATGTGTATATCTCTTCGGATAATGTGGAAGCCGTACAAAAGTCGGATATTATTTTATGTTGTACGCAACCAGCTCAATTTGAGTGGGTTCTACAAGAAATCAAACCGCATTTAACCGAAAAGCACGTGTTGATTTCTACGGTTACAGGGTTTGTAATTCCTAAAATTGAAACCATTGTAGGCACTAATCAGTTCATCATCCGTGCCATGCCCAACACCGCCATTGCTGTGGGGAAGTCCATGACTTGTATTTGTAGCAATACTTTAGGTGAAAAACGGATTAAGGTAGCCGAAGCTATTTTTAA
>JAGQZG010000216.1 GCA_020435705.1 Mangrovimonas sp. | reverse complement strand
ACAGCGATGCTTTTCCTGTTTTCAGGTTTACCTTATAAGCATGTGATTCTCTAGCATCTGGGCCTGTTCCACTAATAAAAATGTTTTCTACTTCTTTATCAAACCCCAAAATATCTTCAACTACCCACTTGAAATTGGTTAATTGCTTCACCAATTTCCCTGAAGTGGTGTACCAATACAAATTCATAAAACCATCTTTTTCACTAAACCACAAAAACTCATCGTTTTTCCCTGGAATAAACACGGCATCATGCTCTGGTTCTACCCAAATGGGGTTTTCTTCAGTCATAATGGTATTTACTTTTTGCCCAGTTTGGATGTTATATCTATTTAATTCATACTTGGTAGTAGCACGATTTATTTCTGCTATAAGCACGTAGTTTTCATCTGGTGTCCACGTTAGGTTTGTAAGATAGTGATTGTCTTGTGTATCTATAGTTAAATAAGAGGTCTTGTGCGTTTTCAAATTATATATCCCAACAGATGGAATCTCACTTCCTTGACCTGCCATTGGGTATTTAATAGGAGTTTCTGTTGCCGGATAAGTAGTGACATCTACCAAAGGGTAGTTTGTCACATTGGATTCATCTTTTACATAAAATGCTAGGAAATTGCCTTGTGGACTCCAAAAAGTACCTTTGGTAATGCCGTATTCACTTCTAGCAATGGCTTGACCAGACACAATATTGTTATCGTCATTATTAGTTACTGTCCATTGCGGATTGTCTTTAGTAGCCACATAGAGATTATTGTCTAAAGTATAAGCTACAGCCTCTGCGTTTTGGGAATACTCTGTATTCTCTGCTTTCTCGTTATAAGAGTAACTGAAATGTTCTCCAGTTGTTGGATCGTAATAATTAACTCCATTTCCACTTTCAAAAACAAGCTTATCTTTACCCACTACAGAAAATCCGGGAAAATATTCTTTATCAGGAAAGGCTTTTTGAAAATCTTCCAGTGTTACGGTTTGGGTTACCTTTCCAGTAACCGCATCTACATACTGCAAACCATTATCATCTATTTTTACATATAGATTATCAGTATCCGTCCACCGCAAACCTTGAATTTGCTGGGGATAGAGCCCTTTATAATACCCCAAAGTAGCGTCTTCCAGAGTGAGCGTTTTGTTTTGACCAAATAAAATTCCTGTAAATAAAAAGATGAAAAGTGTTATCCTTGTTATCATGTTACATGTCTTAAATTTCAAATGTAGTGAAATATAACAACTGTTAGAGTATTAGTTTTGGAATCATTGACAGATGTCTTTTTGATGCCATAAACTGGATCCAAATAATAGATTTCTTAAGGTTAACCTCCTATTATCTGACAGATATTCCCGAAGGCAAACCATAAAGCATTTTGTTACCTCCAATTTGGCCTAAATGACAAATCGAAATTATGCACTTTGTGTAACTCAAAACCACAAAAATAATTTATAGTGAAACAAAACGGATGATATATTTCTACACCTACAGAAAGCTTATAATGACATAAAAAAATTTTAGGCTTATGTAACAATTCATTTTTTTTAAATACCTATTATTGAAAAATAAATGTTTGCGTTTTAAGTCATAAACACTATTTTTAAATCCAACATTTAATCTCAATTAACTAATTTTAAGATCATGGAACAATGGTTCTCCGAACTGTCATCCCCTGAAAAGATTTACTGGGTTATTGCAGGTCTTTCTACTTTCGTTTTTCTAATTGTTTTAGTCACATCGTTTATAGGTGCCGATACAGATAATCTTGGTGATGTTGATGCTGACATTGATGGAGATACCGGCGCTGGATTTCAGTTTTTCACGTTTAAGAATATGGTGGCGTTCTTTACCATTTTTGGATGGAGCGGTATTGCCAGCTTAGACTCAGGAAACTCGCTTGTCTTAACGTTGATTATTTCCATTTCTTGTGGATTGATCATGATGTTGATCATGTCGGCGTTGTTCTATTACATAAGCAAACTGTCGGACAGCGGCACCTTAAAAATGGAAAACGCCCTTAATAGCATAGGTGAAGTGTACCTTACCATTGGTGCCAAGAGATCCAAAATTGGAAAGGTACATGTAAGAGTGCAAAATTCCCTTAGGGAATTGGAAGCCCTTACGGACCATGAAAACGACTTGCCTCAAGGAACGGTTATTAAAGTTATTGAAGTAACCGCTAATGGATTGCTCATTGTTGAACCTCAAAATAAATAATCAGAACATGTTAAAATTACTCGCTTTGCAAGTGGAAGGGTATGCCAGTATTATTGGTATTGTCATTGCCGTTCTTTTCATCTTTATCCTTATTGCAACCCTTATCAAAAGGTACAAACGGTGTCCTTCGGATAGAATTTTAGTTGTCTATGGGAAAGTTGGCGGCGGACAATCGGCCAAATGTATCCATGGTGGCGCAGCCTTTATTTTCCCTGTTATTCAGGATTACGAGTTTTTGGATTTGACTCCTATTTCCATTGAAGTGAATTTGGTCAATGCACTTTCCAAGCAAAACATCCGGGTTAATGTCCCATCACGATTTACCATTGGGGTTTCAACCGAGCCAGGCATCATGCAAAATGCCGCCGAGCGTTTGTTAGGTTTGGGCCTACCCGAAATACAAGAACTTGCCAAGGAAATCATTTTTGGTCAGTTGCGTTTGGTCGTGGCTTCCATGGATATTGAAGAAATAAACGCCGATAGGGATAAATTCCTGGCCAACATTTCACAGAGTGTGGAATCTGAATTGAAAAAAGTGGGGCTTAAGCTCATCAATGTAAACATTACCGATATTGTTGACGAATCCGGCTACATTGAAGCCTTGGGTAAAGAAGCTGCTGCCCACGCCATTAATGCAGCGAGAAAATCGGTTGCCGAAAAAAACAGAGATGGAGCCATTGGTGAGGCCAATGCCGTACAGGATCAAAGAACTCAAGTAGCTGCGGCCAATGCAAAAGCTGTTGACGGGGAAAATACGGCCCAAATTGAAGTGGCCAACTCCAACGCCTTAAGAAGGCAAAGAGAGGCTGAAGCCGAAAGAGTGGCTATTGCTTCGGAAAAAGTCCAATCAGCAAAAGCTCTGGAAGAAGCCTATGCTGCTGAACAAATAGCTGAAAAAGCCAGAGCTGAAAGAGAGCGTGCTTCGCAAATGGCAGACATTATCGTTCCCGCCCAAATTGATAAAAACAAAGTGGAGATTGATGCTGAAGCAGACGCTGAACAAATTAGAAGACGTGCCAAAGGTGAAGCCGATGCTATTTTATTCAAAGCGCAGGCAGAAGCCCAAGGACTGTATGAAGTCTTGACCAAGCAAGCTGCCGGTCTTGACCAAATAGTGAAAGCCGCTGGAAATGACTCCAAAAACGCTGCATTGTTGTTAATTGCCGATAAACTTCCGGAATTGGTGAAATTACAAGCTGAAGCTATCAAAAACATTAAGATTGATAAAATTACCGTTTGGGAAGGCGGCAACACTTCCGATGGAAAAACGTCTACTTCCAACTTTATCTCAGGTATGTATAAAGCTGTTCCTCCATTACAGGAAATGTTCAATATGGCCGGCATGCAATTACCTGATTATTTAAAAGGTAAAACCTTGGAAGAACTTGGTGAAGAAGTCAAGAAAGAAGCCGATAAAAACCCTAAAAACGAATCTTCTGAATAAGAATTGAAACAAAAAAGCCTCTCCAATCGAGAGGCTTTTTTATGATTTATTTTTTATCTCGTACCCTTTATGTTTCCATTTGGAAATACCGCCTTCCAAGTCATAAACCTTAACGAAGCCCGCTTCAACTAGCTTTTCCGCACATCTGGCACTACGCCCACCAGACTGACAATATAATATCACAGGTCTGTTCTTATCC
>JAGQZG010000215.1 GCA_020435705.1 Mangrovimonas sp. | reverse complement strand
CCAAAACGGGAATGTAACGATGCATCTCACCGTGCACATCAATATTTTTAACAACTTCTTTATTAAAGGCCTTTAAGCCGCAGTTGAAGTCGTGCAGCTTAACACCAGAGGTTTTTCTGGCCGCCCAATTGAACAACTTAGAAGGGAGGTTCTTGGTTAGGGTATTGTCAAAACGCTTCTTTTTCCATCCAGAAACCAAGTCGTAACCCTCTTTTACAATAAGGTCATAAAGCTCTGGGATTTCATCGGGGTTGTCTTGAAGGTCGGCGTCCATGGTGATGACCACGTCGCCAAGTGCTTTTTCAAAACCAGCATGCAACGCTTGAGATTTTCCAAAGTTCTTTAAAAACCGAATGCCTTTTACATTCGGATTCGTTTGGGATAACTCATTGATAATGTTCCAGGAAGTATCGGTACTGCCATCATCAATAAAAATAATTTCATAAGAAAAACGATTGGACTGCATAACTTTTGCAATCCAATCGTGTAATTCTTTTAATGAGTCTTGTTCGTTAAGTAGCGGTATGACTACTGATATGTTCATAAATTATTCTTCATTTTTCATGATTAATCCACCTATCAATGAATAGATTAAACCAAAAATAGCACTTAAGGCTATCCAAATTGCAGTTCCAATGCCTGGGCTAAATATTTTTTTCATGAAAGATAAGCTTTGCTCGGCCATTTCTTCAGTCATATCAGGGTTTTCCATAAGTTTATCTTTTACCATTGACATCACTTTGTCCAAGAATTCAGGATCAATAACATAGTGAAATAATAGATTATAGATGCCATAAACAACCCCGCTCACAACCCCGGCAACCAAGCCAATTTTTATAGCATCTCCTAGGCTAAGGATGTTGGCGTTCAATTTTTTGTACTTGCTAATGGCATAAATGATAAGCGCAGGAAAAATAAGATAGTAGAGGTATTGTGGCCATTGCTTACCTTCTAGAGCCATGCCTGTAACGTACATTACCACAGCTAAAATAATCATGATAACTCCTAAGATGATTCCGTAGCTTACTGAAAATTTTCCTGGGGAAGTTTTTTGTGTTTCCATTTTAAATACTTTTGGTTTTAATAGTTTATAGCTAGTTAGTAAACAAAGATAACAAAACGTTACATATTCAACTATAAATAAAAATAATAAAAAGTATTGTGGATTTTTAAAAATTAATTAAATTTGCACCTCAAAATTCCAAAAAGAAATTAAAGCGATTAGCGATGAAAAAAGATATACATCCAGGAAATTACAGAATGGTAGCATTTAAAGACATGTCTAATGACGATGTTTTTTTAACTAAATCTACTGCAAATACAAGTGAAACCCTTGAGGTTGATGGGGTTGAGTATCCTTTAGTGAAACTGGAGATTTCAAGAACATCGCACCCTTACTATACTGGTAAAGCCAAATTGGTGGATACTGCTGGTAGAATTGACAAATTCAAAAACAAATACGCTAAATTCAAAAAATAATTTAGTATTGATATATTTTAAAGCCTTTCGAACTCGAAAGGCTTTTTTGTTTTCTATTATTACGCTATTTTTGAAGTATTAACTCAAGTTCAAAAGCTAGGTAACTGACTATTGGATTACTTCTGACTTCTGACTTCTAACTTCAAGCTTATATGAACTACATTCTTTTTGATGGGCCTTACAGGAACAATCTGTTGCCATTCACTTTCACCAGACCTGTGGCAGACATAAGAATAGGTATTTTGACCATACGTGAGAAATGGGAAGCTCATTTGGGGTATACTACCACGACCATAACCGAAGACTATCTTTCGGACAAGTTCCCAATGGTGGAAATGGAAGAGAACATTTTGATTAATGCGTCTTTTTTGCCCAATGTTGAATTGGTGGAAATGGTGAAAAACCTAGAAGTAAATCAAGCTATTTTTAAAGGAGAAGAAGTAATTGCCTTTTATACCAAAGAGGCACAAGACGATATTGATTTTTCCAAGTTGGAGGCTTTAGAGTTTGAAGACGATATTCTTAAGATAGAACACACTTGGGATATTTTTTCCAAGAATGGAGAGGCTTTGCAGGATGATTTTGACCTCTTGACTAAGGGAAGACGTTCACAGCCTATACCGGCAACCAATAATGTGTTGAATCCTGAGAATATTTTTATTGAAGAAGGAGCATCCTTGAATTTCACGACCTTGAATGCCAGTACAGGACCCATTTATATTGGTAAAAATGCTGAAATTATGGAGGGCAGTATTATTCGTGGGCCTTTTGCTTTATGCGAAGGATCTACGGTGAAATTAGCAGCCAAAATTTATGGACCAACTACCGTTGGGCCGTATAGCAAAGTAGGTGGTGAGGTAAGCAATTCGGTGATATTTGGGTATTCCAATAAAGGCCATGATGGGTTTTTGGGGAATTCAGTGTTGGGCGAGTGGTGCAATTTGGGCGCCGATACCAACAATTCCAATTTGAAAAACAATTATGCCGAAGTACGCTTATGGGATTATAACACAGGAGGTTTTGCCAGAACTGGATTGCAGTTCTGTGGGCTCATGATGGGCGATCACAGTAAATGTGGTATTAATACCATGTTCAATACGGGCACAGTAGTAGGAGTAAGTGCCAATATTTTTGGCAGTGGTTTCCCAAGAAATTTTGTACCCAGTTTCTCTTGGGGCGGAAGTGCAGGTTTCACAGAGTATTTAACCTCAAAAGCTTTTGAAGTGGCCAAAGTAGTAATGTCCAGACGTAATATGGAATTCTCGGAACAGGATGCGGCCATCTTAAGCTACGTATTTGAAGAAACTAAAAAATATAGACGTTATTAAAAATTGAATTATGTTAGGATTATTACTCATTTATTTCATCGGTAAATACTTTTATGATTTAGCTGCTGAGTTTGAGAAGAATAAATGGCTATACGCAATATTAGGTGTGGTTATGTATTATGTTGGAACTTTTATAGGTGGTTTGATATTGGGCGTATTGGATGCATTAATGGAATTGGGAATTGATTGGGACAACAATCTTCTTTTAGGTCTTTTAGGTCTTCCTTTTGGAATTGCGGCGAGTTATTTATTTTATTATCTACTTAAGAAGAGTTGGTCTAAATCTGTTGTATTGGTTAAGGATGAAATAAATGAAATTGGAAAACAGGTTAATTAGCAGTTTTCTTTACATGTTTCAAATCCAGTAAATTAATGGGATTGATTCCCAAACCCGAAACATTTTTTCGGGTAAACCGTACCACTTCATCATAAAACATAACCACTACGGGAGCTTGTTGCATCACTAATGAATCCATGGTGGTGTATAGTTTTTCCCGTAATTCAGGATTAGTTTCAGTGTAAGATTGCTCAAACAGCGCATCAAAAGCAGCACTTTCAAAATGGGTGTAGTTGGGGCCATTGGGAGCAAAATTCTTACTGTAGTACAGGGAGAGGTAATTTTCGGCATCAGGATAGTCTGCTACCCAGCTGGCTCTAAACATATCTACCTTCCCATTGGCTTTGGCGTCTTTTAGTGTGGCTGCCGGTACAACATCTACATGTATGGTAAGCCCTACTTTTTGTAATTCCCGCTGAATATACTCGCAAAAGCTAAGATAATTGCTGGTGGTTGTCAATGTAATTACGGGGTTGACAATCCCGGTTTTGGTTTTGAATTCCGTAAGGAGCTCTTTAGCTTTTTCGGGATCATAGGAATAGCCCATGGTATCATTATAGCCGGGCAGTCCTTTGGGAATAAAACCTCCAGTGGCAGGAATGCCAATGCCATTGCGTAGGTAGGTCATCATTTTGGCTCTATCAAAGCCATAGTTTAAGGCCTTCCGAATTAAATCCGATTGAATTTCGGTGACTTCAGAATCCATATAAAATCCTAAATAT
>JAGQZG010000214.1 GCA_020435705.1 Mangrovimonas sp. | reverse complement strand
TACGGACGCGGTCTTTGCCAAATTGTTCTACAAATCCTTCGGTGATTTTGAAAACCCCACCATATTCTGCAATGTCCTGACCCATAATCACTAAATCGGGGTGTTGCTCCATAGACTGTTTCAAGCCTTCGGAAATCGCATCGATCAACCTTAATTCTTTAGTTTCTGAAGATGCTGTTATTTCATTGTAATTAAATGATTTATACACATCATTTAATTCATTCTCAACACTGGGAACAATAGGCTTTTCATTGAAAGCCAACTCCAAATGTTCATTGATTTCTTGAACGATAGCACTCTTAATAGTCACCTCTTCTTCTTCAGTTAAAAAAGCCTTCTCCTTGAGGTAATTTTGATAATTTTCTATAGGATCTTTCTTAGCCCAAGCATCCATTAACTCCTGCGGAACATACTTGGTGCCACTCGCCTCTTCATGGCCTCGCATCCTAAAGGTTTTGAACTCAATTAAGACCGGACGCGGATTTTCTCTCATATCTTCTACTATAGCCAACAGTTTTGTGTATACCTCCAAAACATTATTGCCATCTATAATATGTGATTCCATTCCGTAGCCCAAACCTCTATCGGCCAAATGCTCACAGTGGTATTGTTCTTTGGTGGGTGTTGATAGTCCATAGCCATTATTTTCAATGCAAAACAAAACAGGAAGTTGCCAGACTGAGGCAATATTCAAAGCTTCATGGAAATCGCCCTCGCTAGTACCGCCTTCACCTGTAAAAACAGCCGTGACCCGTTTGTCCTTTCTTAATTTATGGGCCAGTGCAATACCATCAGCCACGCCCAATTGAGGGCCCAAATGAGAAATCATACCCACTATTTTGTACTCCTGCGTGCCAAAATGAAACGAGCGGTCACGCCCTTTAGTAAAGCCACTAGCCTTGCCTTGCCATTGGCAAAAGAGTCTGTAAAGCGGAATGTCCCGAGTAGTAAAAACCCCTAAATTTCGATGCATGGGCAGGATATACTCGTCTTTGGTCAAAGCCATGGTAACACCTACCGATATGGCTTCTTGTCCTATTCCTGAAAACCATTTGCTTATCTTGCCTTGACGTAGCAAAATGAGCATTTTCTCCTCTATCAATCGAGGTTTCAGTAAATTTCTATACAGTTGGAGATAGTGTTCTTTGTCTAATGAAATAGTTGATTGGTCTGAAAACGCTTCCACAAAAATTAGGTCTAAATGAATCCGTCAAAGATAGTACAAATTACATTTTGGCATAAAAAACTTTAACCTGATTGAAGGACTATTTTTTGTACATTTGTAAGATAACCTAACTTGAAAAAACAATGAATTCCATACCAAGTGTAAATTTAGAGGACTTCCTTTCAGACGATCCTAAACGCAAGCAAAAATTTGTTGATGAAATTGGTGCCGCTTATGAAAATATAGGCTTCGTAGCGTTAAAAGGGCATTTTTTAAGTGATCAATTAGTAGATAATCTTTACAGTCAAGTCAAACAATTCTTTGCCTTACCATTGGAGGTGAAACAGAAATATGAAATTCCCGGTATAGGTGGGCAAAGAGGCTATGTGTCTTTTGGGAAAGAAAGCGCCAAAGGAAAAAAAGAAGGCGATTTAAAAGAGTTCTGGCATTTTGGACAGTATGTTGATGACAACCCAAAATTGGAGGCCGAGTATCCTGCAAATGTTATGGTTGAAGAGCTTCCAGAATTTAATGCCGTTGGAAAAGAAACCTACCAAATGCTGGAAAAAACAGCTAAATATGTTCTAAGAGCCTTGGCACTTCATCTGGGCTTGGAAGAGACCTATTTTGATCAGTATATCCATAATGGAAACTCCATTTTAAGGCCTATCCACTACCCGCCTATTACCCAAGAGCCCAAAGAAGCGGTTCGTGCGGCAGCGCATGGAGACATCAACTTGATTACCCTTTTAATGGGGGCACAAGGGAAAGGACTTCAAGTGCAAAACCACAACGGTGAATGGATAGATGCCATTGCCGAATCTGATGAGTTGATGATCAATGTTGGAGACATGCTTTCTAGACACACCAACAATAAATTGAAATCCACCATTCATCAAGTAGTTAATCCTCCCAAGGAATTATGGGGTACGTCCCGTTATTCCATTCCGTTTTTCATGCATCCTGTTAGCGAGATGAAGTTAGATGTTCTGGAAAGTTGCATAAACGACAACAACCCTAAGCTTTACGACGACATTACAGCTGGTGAGTTTTTAAATGAACGTCTTATTGAATTGGGATTGATCAAGAAGTAACATGGATCTACAAGACCAGTTAAGGAAGCTATTCCCAGAGCATAACACCAATAATGAACCAGTAAATGAGGAGGATAACTCTGAGACTATTTGGCTTCAAGAGGATCCCATTATCTGTAAGTTTGAAAAAAGAAATGGCAGACCCGTTACCATTTTGGAAGGGTACAACGGGGCAAAAGATGATTTTAAGATTCTCTCAAAACATTTGAAAACCCATTTAAGCGTGGGTGGTTCCATTAAAGGTGAAACTATTATTATTCAAGGCGATTATAGAGACAAAATAATGTCTATTTTAAAAGATATGGGCTTTAAAGTAAAACGCGTAGGGGGTTAAATTTGGAAAAACGAATCTTGCATATTACCAATGGTTCCAGTCTTACCGACTATCTTAGCGAACTTGAATTTGAAGGTGAATTCCTGACTTGGCATGAAATGCTTTGTGAAGGCCCAACGGTTGCAGGCATTGCTACTCCAAAGTTTTTGGAGGTTCGAAAGGATTTTTTCAAGGCCACTTACGATTTGGAAATAGATGAAGAGGAATACAGAAATGAGTTTGAAAAACTGACCAATGCTAACGAGCGGTATAAAGAAATAGTCCTTTGGTTTGAATACGACCTCTTTTGCCACATTAATATGATTGGCGTCATATCGCTTTTACATCAATTGAACATAGACTTACCCATTTGGTTAGTTACAAGTGGCCGCATAGAACATGAAAATACCCTGAAAGGTCTTTCGGAATTGAAACCTGCGCAGCTCATGGCGCACTACAAAAAACGTTTTTTACTTTCTGAAGAAGATAAAGATCTAGGGCTAAGTTTATGGAGAACCTACAATGGTAAAGACCACAATTTGTTCAAGCCCCATATTGTTCAAAAATCATCGTTCCCCTATTTAAGCAATTGTCTTAAAGCACATTTGGAGCGCTTTCCCGATCATAAAACCGGTCTGAATGTTTTGGAAAAAAACATTTTGGAGATTATTCGGGATAAAAAAGTACGATCCAGTAACCAATTAATTGGGTATGCCTTGAATTATCAAGGGTACTATGGCTATGGTGATATTCAGTTGGAGCGTATTATTGACAAACTTTCTATTTTTTTTGAGGGTGTTTATGAAGCCGATGTAAAATATCTTCAGCTTAACCGTAAAGGACACGAAGCCCTCTTGGGGATACATAATTTTGCTCAGGAAATAAACAATAACATGGACTATGGAGGCATTCACTCCTTGGATTTCATGTACAATAGAGAATTAAAAAAATTAGTTAAAACACCTATCAATGCCCATTAAATCATCAGAACTCATATTGAATCCAGATGGTAGCGTTTACCATTTGAAGTTGAGACCGGAACACATTGCAGATACCATCATAACTGTTGGCGATCAAGATCGGGTTGAACAAATCACCCGGCATTTTGATTCCATAGAATTTACCATTCAAAAACGGGAATTCAAGACACAAACAGGGACCTACAAAGGAAAACGGATAACGGTTCTCTCTACAGGTATAGGACCGGATAATATTGACATTGTATTGAATGAACTAGATGCTTTGGCCAATATAGATTTTAATACCAGAACGCCAAAAGACAACCTGAAGAGTCTCAATATTATAAGAA
>JAGQZG010000213.1 GCA_020435705.1 Mangrovimonas sp. | reverse complement strand
CGCCCTGAAGGAAGGGGACATGCAACGACGTTGCCCTGATAATACAAAAATGCGGGAGTTATTGGATAGAGATCTTATCCCTTTAGAAGAAGGCCTTTCGTGTTTGGTGTCTTATTTTAAACAACACAAATCCTTTAGTCATATTTAAAGTTATTTTTACATTTGCTTTCCTATCTTAGCCAATTTAAAGTTATTTTTACATTTGCTTTCCTATCTTAGCCAAAACTTAAAATGATTTAGCCTTGAAAGACGAACCTTGGCTCTATACAATCTCTTCCAAAAAAAGATTATTGGATTTCAACTTTCGGGAAATCTGGAGGTATCGTGATTTGTTATTACTGTTTGTTAAGCGAGATGTCGTTACCGTCTATAAACAAACTATTTTAGGGCCGTTATGGTATTTGATACAGCCTTTGTTTACTTCAGTTATTTTTACTTTGGTGTTTAATAGTTTAGGAGCAATAAAGACTGAAGGTGTTCCCCCTTTTTTATTCAATCTTGCAGGTATTACCATTTGGAATTATTTTAAGGAATGTTTTACTGGTACTAGTGATACTTTTGTAAAAAATCAGGCTGTTTTTGGAAAAGTCTACTTTCCTAGAGTTGTCATGCCCCTATCAATCACCATTTCCAATTTGTTGAAGTTTGGTATACAGTTTTTAATTTTTTTAGGATTTTATATCTATTATTACGCTCTGGGTCAAGTTCATGGATTTGGTATTGTTTTTCTTTTCTTACCTCTATATGTTCTCATTATGGCTCTGTTAGGTTTAGGTCTAGGAATGATCGTCTCTTCTATGACCACTAAGTATAGAGATTTAACCGTTCTCATGACTTTTGGTATTCAACTTCTTATGTATGTTTCGGCAGTACCTTATCCGGTCTCTGAAGCGAAAGCGAAATTTCCGCCATTAGTAGCTAGTTTAGTTGAATACAACCCACTCACTCAAGTGGTTGAAGGATTTCGTTATATTATGTTAGATACGGGCAACTTTGGTTTGAAAGGATTCGTTTATACATTATTGCTGAGCATACTGCTGTTTTTGTTGGGCTTGTTGATTTTTAATAAGACTGAAAAGAGTTTTGTGGATACGGTTTAGAGTTATTGATAATTAAAAGAAATGCTCACCCTTTTGAAACAAGGTGATAAGTAGTTTATTGTATGATTATACTAAAAGCTGAAAATATAAGTAAACAATACCGATTGGGGTTAGTAGGTACAGGTACCTTGAGCCACGATTTGAACCGATGGTGGCATAAGGTGCGTGGCAAGGAGGATCCTTATTTAAAGATTGGGGAAACCAATGACCGTAGTTTGCGAGGTGAAAGTGATTATGTGTGGGCTTTACAAGACATAAACTTTGAAGTTCAGAAAGGCGAAGTTTTGGGTATTATAGGAAAAAATGGCGCAGGTAAGAGTACCTTGCTAAAAATACTTTCTCGTGTTACCATTCCTACCACTGGTGAAATCAAGACCAAAGGGCGTATTGCCAGTTTATTGGAAGTGGGAACGGGTTTTCATCCAGAGTTAACTGGGCGTGAGAATATTTATTTGAATGGAGCCATTTTAGGTATGACCAAAAAAGAAATCAAAGTTAAGGAAGATGAAATTATAGCTTTTAGTGGGTGTGAACGCTATGTTGATACGCCCGTTAAGCGCTACAGCAGTGGAATGCGGGTGCGTTTGGCTTTTGCGGTGGCCGCTTTTTTAGAGCCCGATATTTTGGTTATAGATGAGGTATTGGCAGTAGGTGATGCCGAGTTTCAAAAAAAAGCCATTGGGAAAATGCAGGATATTAGTAAGGCCGATGGTCGTACGGTGCTGTTTGTAAGTCATAATATGGCAGCGGTTCGTAACTTGTGTACTAGAGCCATCGTTTTAAAAAATGGCACTGCTGCTTTTGAGGGAAACACTGATGCTGCTGTTGATTTTTATCTAAAAGAAGGAGCTAGACTTACTTCTGATTCTGGTTTTTATAAGCATAATAATGAATTAAACAATTCAAAAGCAATTTGTTTAAACTCTGTTGAACTTATTAATAGTAAAGGAGATAACACTAATGTTTTCATATCTGACGAAAACATTAGAGTCGTTATAAAATATTCACTTTTAGAAAAATTACCTGATATTAGATTTAACTTAAAGATAGAAGTTGATAATGAAGTTATCGTGTTTACTACAACCTCACATGAAGATGATAAAACGGATAAGTCTAAAGGAGATTATGTACTTGAGGTATCTTTACCTGAAGATTTTTTCAATAAAGGCTTTTATAAAATGACATTAAATGTAGGAGTACCAAATGAGAAGGTACTTATAGAACCACTAACTATTTTAAATTTTGAGATTTTGAAATTGACTTCAAGTGGGTCTAGAGTGAATTCGGTTTTTCCAGGTGTAACCGCACCCAAGTTAAAATGGAATGTTGTAAAAGTTCAATCGTGAAAAAAAAGATAAAGAAAATAATACTCAAAAAATTACTATCCAATAGTGAAGCAGAAAAATTAGCGGCCCAAACTATAGTCTTTCCAGGAGGATTGAAAACTATTTCTGAAACAAAGCCAGAGGATGTTTTTATAGTAGGTTTTCCCAAATCTGGTAATACCTTAATGCAACATATTATTGCACATTTAGTTTACGGGCTTAATAATGAAGCCAGTAGAAGCATGGTCAATTTAATTGTGCCAGACATATATGCTAATTCTCATTATTTTAGGTTTAATGATAGGTGTTTTTTTAAGTCTCATGATTTGCCTAAGCCTGAGTATAAAAAAGTGATTTACATCATGCGTGATGGGCGTGAAGCTTTACTGTCTTACTACCATATGATGTATAATATGGGTAAACCTGTAAGTTTGGAAGATTTATATTCTAATAAAATTAAATTGTTTGGTGCAACTTGGAGCGAACATATTGAAGCTTGGGAAAAGAATCCATTCAATTCAGAAATATTATGGATCAGATATGAAGACTTGTATTCAAATAAATTAATAGAGTTGGAGAAAATTTGTGTTTTTTTGAATTTAAACCGTTCTGTTAACGAGTTAAATGAAGTTGAAATGTTTACTTCATTTGAATTCATGAGTAATCTTGAAACGAAAAGTGATTGGAAACAAATCAAAAGTAATAAGAATTTTACTCAAGGATCAAGTTTTGTCAGAAAAGGCAAGTTGGATACTTACAAGGAAGAAGTCACTGAAAATTTAATTAAATATTTCAATGATGAAAATACCAGATTATTAAAGAAATATTATAATGATTTATGAAATATTATTATTTCGGAATACATAAAGCTGCATCAACGTGGTTAATTCAAATTCTGTACGATATTAACGATTTTATGAACAAAAAACATGCACATTATCACAGTGCTAAAATGTTTGATCATGATATTAATAAAATGGTATATGAAAAAAAATTGGATTTTGTTTCATATACTAATTCTGAATATAATACTGTACAAAAAATAAATCACCCATTCAAAGCATTTCATGTAATTAGAGATCCGAGAGATATAGTCGCTTCTTCCTATTTTTCTCATTTAAATACCCATTCCGACAACATGTGGCCTGAGTTAAATGACTATAGAAAAGAGCTTAAGTCTTTGGATAAAGAAGAAGGAATTATTGCAACCATGAACCATTTGGAAAACATGCGAATAGATGGTGAACCAGTTCTTGTTTTCGACTGCTTAAACAATTGGAATTATGATAATCCTTCAATTTTAGAATTAAAATTTGAAGATATCACCAAATACCCTTATATACTTATTCCTGAAATTTTTGAATTTATGGGATTACTGGATAGTGATAGCAAGCAAAAATCCAGAAACAATTTTAGTGAAAGTTTTTTAAACTTTAAAAAGGGAACTATCAATATAAAAT
>JAGQZG010000212.1 GCA_020435705.1 Mangrovimonas sp. | reverse complement strand
CCCTTTTGTATTTCAATAACTAAGTGGTTGTTCTACCAAATTTTAACCCTTGCTTCAGGTCCTACATACATACTATCCGATTCTTTAATACTAAAAGCTTCGTAGAAAGCATCTATATTTTGAAGCGGCATGATAGCTCTATACATGCCTGGAGAATGCGTGTTGGTTTTTATTTGATTCCGCAGCGCTTCTTCGGTGTACTTGGTTCTCCATACGGTGGCCCAAGACATAAAAAAACGTTGTTCTGGAGTAAACCCATCAATGTTTTCAGGTCTGCCGTTTTCAGCTAGATAAAGCTGCAAACCATCATACGCCGCATTAACACCTCCCAAATCACCTATGTTTTCACCTAATGTATACTCACCATTAAGCTTAACATCGGGCAAAGCACTTACCGCGCTATACTGATCTGACAGCTGCTTGCCAAGAGCGGTAAACTGCTCTAAATCTTTATCGGTCCACCAGTTATTAAGGTTTCCATTCGCATCATATCGAGACCCTGAATCATCAAAACAATGAGAAATTTCGTGTCCAATAACAGCCCCTATACCTCCATAATTAACCGCTTCGTCTGCTTTATAATTATAAAACGGTGGTTGTAGTATGGCCGCTGGAAAAACAATCTCGTTAAAAGACGGGCTAAAATAAGCGTTCACGGTTTGTGGAGACATATGCCATTCGCTCTTATCTACTGGTTTCCCCAGCTTTTGCATATCGTCATTATAGTTCCATTGAGCTACATTACGCATGTTGCTAAAATAAGAACCTCCATCTTTGGTTCCAACGATAGCCAAATCTGAGTAGTCTTTCCACTGGTCAGGATAAGCAATCTTAACATTCATTTTCCTAAGTTTCTCTTTCGCCTTTTCCTTGGTTTCTGGAGTCATCCACTCAAGATTATCAATTCGCTTTTCAAAAGCCAGCATGATGTTCTCAATCATTTTCTTGGCTTTTTCTTTTGCTTCCGGTGGAAATTTTTCATCAACATATAACTTCCCTAGAGCTTCACCCATAGTACGATTAATTGTTCCTAGGGCACGTTCTTCAGCGGGTCTTTGCTCTTTTGAGCCTCGCAATGTTTTACTGTAAAACTCCCAACTTGCTGTTTCAATATCTGTACTAAGAGAGTTTGACGCTCTATTTAACAGCGTCCAACGCAAATAGTTCTTCCAATCATCAACACTTGATTCCTTGAGTATTCCGTCTAAGGCTTTGAAATAACCTAAATCAGTAACAATAACGGTATCCATATCTTTGGCGCCAATACCATCAAAGTAATCTTTCCAATCAATAGATGGCGTTAACGCCTTCATCTCGTCCATAGATTTTGGATTGAAACGCTTGCGCGCATCCCGACGTTCTTCCTTGGTCATTCTTGGTTCTGCCATTTTAGTCTCAAAAGCCACTATGTTAACCGCATCACTTTTGGCTTCCTCTTCGGTCTCTCCCAAATATTGAAGCATTTTAGCAACATGCTCTTGATACTTTTCCAGCTTTTCCTTGGTATCGGCATCCTGATCAACATAGTAATCTCTGGAAAGCCCTAAAGGTCCGCCACCCATAAAACCCGCATTGACATCACTGTTTTTGGGGTGTGACCCGACTCTAAAGCTAAAGAATCCAGCACCTCCATAAGGTTCGGCATCAATTAAATACGCCTGTAAATCGGTCATATTGGCAATAGCGTCAATTTTGGCCAGATAGGGTTTCAAAGGGTCAACTCCTTGTGCATCCCTACTTACGGTATCCATAATGGTCTCATAGAGTTTGACTGCTTTTTCTTGATCGGAACCAGGCAGAACCTCTATCTTTTTCAGGTCTTTATTAGTTCCCATGGCCGCTTTTAAAATAGCCAAAGCATCTTCATCTGTCTTTTTGGCTAGTTCGTCAAAGCTACCCCAGCGCGTTCTATCGCCTGGAATTTCGTTGTTATCCAACCAAGTACCATTAACGTATCTGAAAAAATCTTCACTTGGCTTTACAAGTGTATCCATATACTCCAAGACAATGCCTTGGTCTTCCTTATTAACCATCGTGGTTTCTTCTTTCTTATCGCTTTTACAGGATGCCATTCCCAAAAAGAGAAAAGCACCAATGAGCGACGGTGATTTTAAGTTAACTTTCATTTGCTATTATTTAATTTGAGATTATTAGTTAGTAAGCTGTCTGTATCTTTCTTAAGATTAATAAAATCATTGATATCATCGTTAGGAACAGTAACCGACAAGACATAGTGGACTATTTTCCATTGTCCGTTTTCCTTTTTCAGAACTCCCGACCCTCTGCAAAGTTTCATCCAGGTATCCAATAGTTCATCAAACCAAACCGTTTGTAAATCTTCGGAAACAAAAATATGGCGTTCCAAAGCGTTGAAATCCCAAGCCTGTCCCCTATCAAAATAAGGTTTACTGAATTCCTTAAAGGCAGAAACATCCCAGTGTTCTGTAGCATCAGTGCCAATGAAGATGGCATCGGAAGTCATCGCCTTGAAATACCCTTCAAAATCTGCTTTGGCGGCAGCTTGGTGCCATCCGGTCAAAATACTATCCACAGCCTGCTTGATTTCAGTCTTAGATGACTCTGCAACAGTTTCAGACACTTCTTTTTTACATGAAACCAAAAGTGTTGAAATAAGTATAAAAACTAGCAGTTGTTTCATCATCATGGTTTTTGAATGTTTTGGGACTCCTTTTCAAACTTTTTATTGATTTGAAGATTCAAATTGGAAAAAGACACTAAAAATTCCTTTATGGCTGCCAGAACTTCTTTAGGTTTGGGTTGCGTTAGCATGAGTTGATCCTCCAATTTATATCCCGATGTTTCAACTATTTTTAATCGAGCCAATATTGCTGGGGTATTAGCCGCCTCGGGGATGGTAGTTTTTAAATCGTCCATAAAAGTTTTCAACACCTCGTGATTGTCCTTAAAAAAAGTCAAATCGGCTTCCTTGACACTAGCTACTAAAGCTTCCAGCTCATTATACTTTTGCCAAGAAGATAGTTCCCGAACCGCTTTAGCGTCTAATATATAATCAATATATTTTAACGATTCCACAGCTTCTTTTGTAATAAGGCCTCCTTGTTCTTCTTTATTAACAAGCTCTGTGCTCTGTTCTTCTTTATTATTACAGGAAAACAATAGCAATAGCACCAAATAGCAATAATGTAGTTTCATAAAACAAATTGATAGTTACAAATATACACTTTCGCAACCAAAGACATTTATTTAAAATATGTTAATAAATGCTTTATCAGGCAAAAATTCTTAGTACTTTTGATAAAGAAATCCCAATTTCTTTTCAATGTCTTCAAAAATATTGGTTATTGGCGCCGGTGGTCAAATAGGCTCAGAGCTCACCCTTAAACTTCGCTCCATTCACGGAAATCAAAATGTAGTTGCCAGTGATATACATTATGTTCATGGTGTACTCGTGGATAGTGGTCCCTTTGAAATTGTTGATGCTCAAGATTATGACTCTATCAAGTCATGTGTAGAAAGATATAAAATAGACACTATTTATCTCATGGCGGCCATGTTGAGCGCTGTGGGAGAAAAGCACCCTATGAAAGCCTGGAACCTGAACATGAACTCTCTTTTTCATGTTTTGAACCTTGCTAAAGATGGTATCGCGTCAAAAGTATTCTGGCCATCAAGCATTGCCGCTTTTGGCCCAACCACACCCAAAACTAATACCCCGCAACATACTATTGCTGAACCTTCAACGGTTTACGGGATTTCAAAACTCACCGGTGAACGTTGGTGTGAATATTACCATAAAAAATATGGGGTAGACGTACGGAGTGTACGCTATCCTGGAATCATTAGTTGGAAAACTTTGCCTGGCGGAGGAACAACCGATTATGCCATAGAAATCTATCACAAAGCAATATCTCAAAAATCTTATGCTTGTTTTTTAGGTCCCGAGACGGAACTCCCTATGATGTACATTGA
>JAGQZG010000211.1 GCA_020435705.1 Mangrovimonas sp. | reverse complement strand
CTAGTCACCACCCTAATTTCAGCAGGTGGCACAACATTTGGGTTAGCCGAAGAAACCATCGCCTTCTATCCTATTCTAATACCCATATTCTTAGCGGCCAAGTATGATGCTATGGTGCCTTTAGCCTCCATTTATCTCGGGTCATCAATTGGCACCATGTGCTCAACTATAAACCCTTTTAGTACCATTATAGCTTCAGATGCTGCAGGTATTGTCTGGACAACAGGACTAACAGGGAGAGTAATTATGTTAGGATTGGGAACCTTAATTTGTATTTTGTATATCCTACGCTATGCACAACGAGTACAAAAAGATCCAAGCAAGTCGCTTATTTATGGTCAAAAAGAAGAAATTGAAGCACATTTTGGCGTTTCTGCAGAGTCCAATCATGTATTGACTAATCGTATGCGGCTCATGTTATTGGTTTTTACTTTGTGTTTTATAATCATGATTTACGGAGTCTCTAGATTAGATTGGTGGTTTAAGGAAATGACCACAGTCTTTTTTGCAGGTGCATTGCTTATTGGTGTTATTGGAAAAATACGAGAGTCTGTATTTGTGGAAACATTCGTTAAAGGCGCTTCAGATTTATTGGGCGTGGCGTTGATAATTGGAATAGCCAGAGGGGTTTCGGTGATCATGGATGAAGGTTTAATAAGTGACACCATGCTTTATAATGCCAGTTCTGTGACCGAAGGAATGAATAAAGGTGTTTTTATTAACGCCATGCTTTATATTTATAGTGGTCTCTCCTTTTTCATCCCGTCATCTTCCGGCATGGCTGTTTTAACCATGCCCATCATGTCTCCGTTGGCCGATACTGTAGGGATTGGAAGGGAATCTATTGTGAATGCCTATCAGCTGGGGCAAGGTCTCTTTGCCTTTATAAATCCCACAGGGCTAATCCTAGCATCACTGGCAATTGTAAAAGTGGGCTATAACAAATGGCTCAAATTTGTGATGCCTTTGATTCTTATTCTTTTAGTGTTGAGTATGCTTTTCCTAACCCTGGAAGTTTATCTATAATTCAATATTCACAAAATATTTCTTCAATTTTAAGAAAATGTAAAATAAAGGGCTTTAAGATTATGTTAATGAAAAAATTTCAAAAAAAATGGCGTTTTAAGATTTTTTTTTGAAATTTTAACTATGTTTGTACCGTTATTAATCAATTTTCATTGCCCATGATCTTGACAATTACTTTAATTATAACCTGCTTAGTAATAATAAATTTCATCCTGCTAGCCTTTAGTACGAACAAAACTCATACTAAAATTCAGAGAAAAAATCCACCTATTATTCTAAAGAAAGGGATAGAGTACGAACTAAATGCTCAAACCAATTTAGTAGCAGCTTCTTAAAAAACTTTTTGCATTTTCGCATTATAGTTACCTTTGTGCCTTGCAACTAAGCAAGACATATGATTTCTATACATAAGAATACGCTCCTAGACCTTGAATTTTTTACAGTACTGCAACAAGTTGCAGACTACTGTATATGTTCATTGGGGAAAGAAGCAGTCTTACACATACAGCCAATAAAGCACAAAGAGATTCTTTATAAGGAACTTTTACAAACCAATGAATTTCTTGCGTCCTATCAAAATAACAACAGAATACCAAATCATGGTTTTGATCCCATAATTAAGGAACTAAAACTTTTAGGAATTGAAAATTCTTTTTTGGAGGTTGAAGGTCTTAGAAAAATTCTTTCTATAGTCCAAACCACCAATACACTTCTAACGTCTTTTGATAAGTTCAAAGACTATTATCCAAATTTATATACTGAAGCTAATAAGGTTAGTCCATCACCTGAAATTGTGAAAGCTATCGAAGCCCTAATAGACAGATTTGGTGAAATAAAAGATAATGCAACCCCTGAACTTTTTGAAATCAGACAGCAAATCAATGTAGTTAGAGGAAAAATAAATCAGAGTTTTTCTTCGGCACTAAACTCCTGTTCTGCACAAGACTTATTGGATGACATCAAAGAAACTGTTGTAGACAAGAAAAGAGTTTTAGCCGTCAAGGCCATGCACCGCAAAAAGGTTAAAGGGGCTATTTTGGGGACCAGTAAAACAGGAAGCATCGTTTTTATTGAGCCCCAGCAAACGCTTCAATATTCCAGGGAATTAGCTAATCTTGAATATGAAGAAGAACAGGAAATCATTCGAATCCTAAAAACAATCACAAACTTTTTAAGACCTTATTCTGGAATTCTCGAATCCTACCAGCAGTACTTAATCCAAATGGATGTATTGAATGCCAAGGCAAAATATGCACAATCCATGAATGCCATCTTGCCTGAAATCAATTCAGACAAAAAGCTCTACCTGAGGGATGCTTACCATCCTCTACTCTATTTAACCAATTTAAAGAAGAAAGAAACGACTTTTCCGCAAACCATTGAACTAAATCCTGACCATAGGATAATTGTTATCTCTGGACCCAACGCGGGCGGAAAAAGTATCACGCTTAAAACGGTTGGTCTTTTACAGGTCATGCTGCAAAGTGGGCTTTTGGTTCCTTTACATGAGCGAAGCAGTATGTGTTTGTTTGATAGGGTTTTGAGTGATATTGGCGATAACCAATCCATTGAAAACCATTTGAGTACTTATAGTTACAGGCTCAAGCAAATGAATTATTTTTTAAGAAAATGTGACAGCGACACTCTTTTCTTAATAGATGAATTTGGTACCGGAAGCGACCCTGAACTGGGAGGTGCTTTGGCTGAAACCTTTTTGGAAGTCTTTTACGAAAGAGAGGCGTTTGGTATTATTACCACGCATTATGCCAACTTAAAATTATTGGCCAATGAGCTTCCTAACATGCAGAACGCCAATATGCTTTTCAACCAGAACAGCTTGCAGCCAATGTACAAATTAGTCACTGGTCAAGCTGGAAGCAGTTTCACTTTTGAAGTGGCTCAAAAAAATGGTATTCCCTTCAACTTAATCAATAAGGCAAAAAAGAAAATAGAACGAGGAAAAGTTCGTTTTGATGCCACAATAGCCAAACTTCAAAAAGAGCGAGCCAAGCTTGAAAAAACAGAGCGTTCCCTTAAACAGAACGAAATAAAGAAACAATCTGAAGCCGAAAAACTCGAGGAAATAAACATTAGGGTTCAAAAAAAACTGGAGAGTTACCAAGAGCTCTACGATAACAATCAAAAGCTCATCTATTTGGGGCAAAAGGTTAACGATCTTGCTGAAAACTATTTAAATAACAAACAAAAAAGAACGCTTCTGAACGAGTTGTTCAAATTGGTCCAGATTGAAAATTCCAAACGAAAGCAGCTTTCAAAATCCCAACAGAAAACCGAAAAAGCCAAGGAGCAAGAAATAAAAAAGGAAGTTGAAAAGAAAGTAGAAGTTATCCGACAAAAGAAAAAAGCCGCTAAAAAAGCGGCTACAGAACAACCTGTTAAACCCAAACCAATTTTAAAAGTTGGAGACAGAGTACGACTTGAAGATAGCCGAGCTGTAGGCAGTATTGATAAAATAGAGAAAAATAAGGCTATTGTTAATTACGGTATGTTCACAACTAGTGTGAGCGTTGAACAATTGGAACTAGTCGAAGCTGCGAAATAAAATGGTGCAATTAGAGGAACATAAACAATTGATACTTTTTGATGGGGTATGCAATTTATGCAACAGCTCTGTGCAATATGTGATCAAACACGATAAGGGAAACCGTTTCATGTTCGCTCCTTTGCAAGGTGAAGCCGGAAAGGAAATCATCAATCAATTCAACATAGATAGTGCCAAGATAGACTCTATCCTCCTTTACATTCCCAACAAAGGCATCTACGCAAAATCTTCGGCAGCCTTAAAAATTGCTTCTAAACTAAGCTTTCCAAGAAACTTACTCTCTGTTTTTTTTATCATACCCACTTTTATAAGAAACTGGGTGTATGATTATATTGCCAAACACCGATATGAATGGTTTGGCAAAAAAGAATCCTG
>JAGQZG010000210.1 GCA_020435705.1 Mangrovimonas sp. | reverse complement strand
GCCTTCATCGGCAATAACCAGGGTTCTTTCAAATTGTCCTGTTCCCGCTTGATTGATTCGGAAGTAAGTGGATAATTCCATAGGGCATCTAACCCCCTTGGGAATATAACAGAAGCTTCCATCACTAAAAACCGCACTGTTTAAGGCGGCATAGAAATTATCAGTTTTTGGCACTACCGAGCCAATGTATTTTTTCACCAACTCAGGATGCTTTTTAATAGCTTCGGAAATAGAACAGAAAATGATGCCTTTTTCGGAGAGAGTCTTTTTAAAAGTGGTGGCTACAGACACTGAATCCACAACAACATCCATTGCAACACCAGCTAATTTTTTCTGCTCGTCCAGAGAAATTCCCAGTTTGTTGAAGGTTTCCAACAATTGTGGGTCAACATCATCAAGGCTGTCGTATTTCGATTTTTTGCTAGGAGCGGAATAGTAGGAAATGGCTTGAAAATCCGGTTTTTTATAGCTAACGTTTGCCCAATTGGGCTCAGTCATTTCTTGCCAGATCCTGAACGCTTCCAAGCGCCATTCAGTCATCCATTCTGGTTCTTCTTTCCTTTTGGAAATCGCTCGAACGATGTCTTCATTCAACCCAACAGGAAACGTGTCCGATTCAATATCAGTGTAAAAACCGTATTCGTATTCTTTGGTTTTGAGCTCTTCCCTTAAGTCGTCTTCCGTATATTTATTCATCTTCATTTGTTTAAAGTGAGAATGATTCTCCACAACCACAGGTTCTGCTGGCATTTGGGTTGTTAAAAACAAATCCGCTACCATTCAAACCACCAGAATATTCAAGGGTTGTCCCTATAAGGTAAAGAAAACTTTTCTTGTCTACAATTATTTTCACGCCGTTGTCTTCAAATACCTTATCCTCTTCATGTTGTTCTACGTCAAACTTCAAATCGTAGGAAAGACCAGAACATCCACCGCTTTTAACGCCTACACGAACAAAAGCTGTAGTGGCATCAAAGCCATCTTCGGTCATTAACTCAATGACTTTCTTTTTGGCAGTTTCAGATACTTTAATCATAATTTAAATTAGATTGCGTCTAAATAGTTTGCAAATATACAACATAAGTAGGGTTTTTGGGGTATCACCTTACATTATATTATTATATGGTTTAATAGGTATTAGTTATGGTTTCTTACGGTTAAAGCGAGGTGAATTCTAGTTTTGAGTTGCACCTTCAACTTTACTGATTTTGCCATTGTAACTTATGGTACTCCGGCGGTTACTGTTTATACTCAATGTGGTATAGCCACTACCGCTAACGGTGAGGTAAAGATCGTAGTATTCGTTTTTGTTGCTAGCGCTAAATTTGACACTGATTTTTTGTTTTTTATCATTGAATTCCACTTGGTAATCCTTGGCCTCACAGTTAAATTGAACACCGGATTCTGAAGTGGTAGAAGCAAATTGGACAACGCCAAAATAAGGCAAGTCGGCTTCAACATTAGATTGATTGACCGTTAATAGGTTGTCACTTGTATTAAGGGAAATGCGTCGGCCTTTTTGTGTGAGGGCATCGTCTGCTTTAAAAACAAAGGAATTGGAATTTATTAATTCTTTCATCGCAGTGTATTTTTCCAATTTCTCTTTTTCCTTAAGTTCTTTTTTGGATTGTGCCATACTAGTTTGCCCAGCAAGAACTAAAAAGGTCAATAGTAAGACTGCTTTTTTCATGAGCTTGAATGTTTTACAGTAAAAATAACACTTTTCATTGTTAATTACTTTAGTATCTATTTTATTTTTGCATCATGATAGAAGATAAAAACAGACCGTCAACGCCTTTGAGCGAGTTGGGAGAATTCAAGCTTATTGAACATCTTACCCAGTATTTTTCGTTGAAAAATCCTAGCACTAAAAAGGGCATAAGTGATGATGCAGCCGTTTTGAATTTTGGTGATGATGAGGTAGTGGTTTCAACGGATTTATTGGTTGAGGGAGTTCATTTCGATTTAAGTTACATGCCACTGAAGCATTTGGGCTATAAAGCAATCATGGTAAATCTCTCGGACATTTATGCCATGAATGCCCAGGCTACCCAAGTGATTGTTTCCATTGCGGTTTCCAGTAGGTTTCCACTGGAAGCGTTGGAGGAGTTGTATGCCGGAATAAAAATGGCTACCGAGATATATGGAGTTGATCTGGTTGGGGGCGATACTACGTCTTCTACAACGGGGCTTTTAATCTCTGTTACAGCTATTGGGAAAGCATCTGATGACAAAGTGGTTTACAGAAAGGGAGCTAAGCCTAACGATCTTTTAGTCGTATCAGGGGATTTAGGAGGGGCTTATCTTGGATTGCAGGTTTTGGAACGAGAGAAAGCCGTGTTTAAGGTAAATCCTAATTTGCAACCTGACCTAGAACCTTACACGTATATTGTTGGAAGACAATTAAAACCGGAAGCTCGTAAAGATATTGTTGAACTGCTGCAGGCCTTGAACGTTAAACCAACGTCTATGATAGATATAAGCGACGGCCTGTCTTCAGAAATCATTCATTTGTGTAAGCAAAGCGATGTGGGCTGTGACTTGTATGAAGCTAAGATCCCGTTAGATCCCCAAGTGATTTCAACTTGTGAGGAATTTAATTTGGACAGTACAACGGTGGCTTTAAATGGGGGTGAAGACTATGAATTACTTTTCACGATTTCGCAGGAAGATTATTCTAAGATAAAGGGGAATCCCAATTTAACGGTCATTGGGTATATGAAAGAAAAGAGTGAAGGGGCGCACTTAGTAACCCGAGCCAACACAAAAATTCCTTTGAAGGCTCAAGGTTGGAAAAATTTTGAAGGTTAACCCTTCTTAATATTGGGGTATTTCCTGGTATTTTTTGAGCTTGGTTTTGTACATTTTTTCCAAAACCCTGTTAATTTCTCTGTGTTTTTCTGTGTGTTTTACAATTTGCCCTTTACCATCAACGGTAAATTCATTTTTGCAGCGTTTGCATTTGTACTCGGAAATGTGTTTTGTTACACATTTAGAAACGACCAATTCGTGCCCAAATGTTGAACAAATAATGTTTTTCATAAGATGCTATTTTTCTAGGGATCTTGAAGGTATATAAAAAAGCGAAAGAATGATCCTCTTTAGTGTTAAGTTCTATGAAAAGCACATTTTTTCTGTTGAAAATCAATGATTTTGATTTTTTTTAAGCGCTTATCCCGTAGTTAGACGTGTATAGCCTATTTTCCTGAAGTCGTAATTTGCGAGCAGTATAGATACGTTCTAGCGTTGCATTGATCTCTTTGTATTTTGGTGTGAGCTCGGTTAAATAGCCATTGCCATTGGTCGTGAGCTCTTTTTTGCAGTGTTTACAGGTATACTCGTTTACATGGGAAGTCACTTTTTTACTGACTTCAAAGTCATGGCCAAAAAGATTGCAGTAAAGTCTTGGCAAGACATTGTTTTTTTGGTTGGTTGTAGTTTTTTTCATAAGTAGGCATCTTATCAGCTAGTTAAACTATACTAAAAATTTAAAAACAAGATGAAACGCTATAAATTTTCGATGAAATGCATAATTTTTAGTAGGAATACACTTTCATTTTCAATAAAACTCATATGACCATCTGGAAATTCTACTAATTTAACATCTGTATTTTTAACTTGTTCAACGTTTTCTTGATAGTTTAATACGGGATCTTTCTCTCCTAAGATTAGCATTTTCTTGTATGGTGAAAAATGAAGCAATCCCTCTCTATCGGGTCTTCGTTTCATACCTTCTAAGGTAGCTATAATTCCTTGAACCGACATTTTTAGAGCTTCGGCTTTTAACTCTTCTATCTCTTTCTTGAATTTTTCTCTGTTGTTTTCAGCAAAAAGATTGGCAATGGATATGGCGGTATAAATTTTTGGGTTTTCTTTCACGGCTTTAATAGCCCGCTCTCTGTTTTGTTTGCGTTCTTCGGAATCGGCACGGGAAGTGGAGTTAATCAGGCACAGCCCTTTTAGATTGTCGGGATGCTTTTCGGCAAGAGCAAGAGCAACATAACCTCCCATGGAATGTCCCAGTAAAACATACTTTCTTAATTTT
>JAGQZG010000209.1:528-4177 GCA_020435705.1 Mangrovimonas sp. | reverse complement strand
CAAGCGCTCAATACCTTCTACCTTGTCCAGCTTGGTCACCAAATCCAAAAATGTATGCTCATGCCGCTTGTTTCCAAATTCACCTTTTCCATAATCGCCTATATTCACTCCAGTAAGCACGATTTCCTTAATGCCCTGCGCGGAAATTTCTTTGGCGTTTTTCAAAACATTTTCCATAGTATCACTACGGGAAATTCCCCGTGCCAATGGAATTGTACAGTAGGTACACTTGTAATCGCAACCGTCCTGGACTTTCAAGAAGGCTCTAGTTCGATCGCCAATGGAATAACTACCTACATAAAAATCGGCGTCTCCTATTTCACAGGAATGTACTTGGCCCAATCCTTTACTTCTTTCGGGATTGTCTAATAATTCATTTAAATAATGGGTCACCTTAAACTTTTCGGTAGCGCCCAATACCAAGTCTACGCCATCTACCGCTGCTAATTCTTCTGGTTTTAATTGGGCGTAGCACCCAACAGCAATGGTAATTGCTTCAGGATTGGTTTTTTGCGCTTTTTTAACAATTTGCTTGAATTGCTTATCGGCATTTTCTGTAACCGAACAGGTGTTAATCACATAAATATCGGCTCTTTCAGCAAAGTCCACACGATCAAAGCCTTCATCCTGAAAGCTTCTGGCAATCGTAGAAGTTTCGGAAAAGTTAAGCTTACAACCTAACGTGTAAAATGCGACTTTTTTTTGCTGATTAGCCACTATCAATATCTTTTTTTAAACCCTAAAATGGTTATATTTACCTGATTTATGCTTTAAGGGGTGCAAATTTACGTAATCCTATGCAAATTAAGCAATAAACATCTATTTCACTTCAAAAAATAATGTAAGACACATGTCTGTATTTAAAGAACGTCTCAAGGAAGTTTCTTCCTTTTTCAACAACAACGATGTTATTTTGGGTTACCGAAAGTTCATGGATTGTGCCATGGACACGCAAGACCTTACCATCTACAGGGAGGTAATCCAGCTCACAGATTGGAAAGAAAAACACCCTGAGAAGGAACAGGAACTTATTGAAAAAGCAACTTCAATTCTGGAAAAAATTTCCCAGATTCCTGTTCTGGAATATAATGCCAGCACACCTATAGTTACAGGAAACGGTATTGTAAAAAGTTACGGAAAGAACCGTTTTACGCTGGGTCCAGTGTCTTTGGATATCAAAAAACGACAAGTATACGGTTTGGTTGGTGAAAATGGTAATGGAAAAACCACCCTACTCCGGATTTTAGCAAAAGAGTTGAATTTAACCGAAGGCTCCGTAGACTACCATTTTCATGAAACCTACAATCAGAACTATGATTTAAGAACCCAACTGGTTTACATTCCGCAGCGAACGCAAAAATGGTATGGCAGCTTGAAAGACAACCTAAAATTTGTGCTTTCCAGTTATGGTATTCCGCCAGAGGAAAATGAAACCAGAGTCTTGATGATGATAGCACGATTTGGCCTATGGAATTATAAAGACCTGAAATGGAGCGAATTGTCTTCTGGTTACAAAATGCGTTTTGAATTGGCCAGAACCATGTTACGACAGCCTGAATTATTGTTACTGGACGAACCGCTTGCCAACTTAGACGTATTGGCTCAACAAGTGATTTTGGAAGATCTAAAATCCATTTGCAACTCAGTAAACAATCCGGTGGCCTTAATTTTAAGTTCGCAACAACTGTATGAGGTAGAAAAAATTTCAGATAAGGTTATCTACCTTAAAAATGGAAAGTACACTGACAATACTGAATCTACCGCAGAAACCCCAAACAAGCACTTGATTGTTGAGATAGACAGTAGCAACAGCAGGGAAACCATTACTGCTGCTTTCGCTTCTTTAGGACTGGAAAAACTTACTTACAATGGTGGAGTTTATGTAGCGTATTTTGATTTCAACACCTCTTTTAATGCCGTATTGGAAGCACTGGGAAAACACCAAATTGACGTTACTTACACCAGAAATATTACGGCTTCTACCAGACGCTTTTTTGTATCCTAAACCTGAATCATGAAAAAACTCATCTATAACATCAATCAATACCTTCTAGAGCGATATCCTACAGTTTGGAATACCAAAATAGTTTGGATGCTAAGTGCTGCTTTGGGTCTTCATCTTATCTTTTTCTTTATTGGATTGCTCTCCTTAACCAATGTTGAAAGTTTGCACGAGCGTAATGCCATTTATAATTTTTTTGAAAACGGAGCCTTTCCTTTTGGGATTATTATAGCTATCCTGTTGCTTGTGGTATGGCTCATCAATCTCTTTAAAAACAATGGTTTCAAAAACTTCTACCCAACGAGCAGATGGGATATTTTCAAGCAATTTGTTTTTTACTTCATCATACTGTTTTCGGTTTCAACCTTTTACTATTCGTACATGTTGGGAGTAAAAAGTTATACAACCCTTAAGTATCCTTCTGAAAACATTGAAAAAAATATCAGCATAAGCAATAAAGCTGCCATTTTCTTTTCGCATTCTATCACTAATTACACTTTAAAAAATAAGAAACATCCTGCGCCATTTGATACCTTGTTCTGTGAAAATAGAGAAGGGTTAATAGATTTTAACAAGCCTCATTTTAGTTATTACGACCTCAACTATCAATACTATTCTCTATACACAAAGGAAAGAAAGCTAAGTGAAGATATAGACTATTATGACAATGAATACCAAGGCTATGTGTTCAGCAGGACCAAAGACTCCATTGTTACTTATTTTTATAAGGACACGGTTGTTGATGTTTCTCCTCACATAAAATCTGCAACACCCAGTTATTACAATTATTCTGATGTCTTTTATGAGCGTAGCAAAAATTACTACCCTTATTACTACAACGATTATACTTATGAAGATTCGTATGACTACAATGAGTATGATGGTTATGGTGGTGGTTACTCAGATCCGGAAAGCATTGCCAATAACACATATGTATATGATCTGTTAAAAAGAAATAACCCTGATGAAATCAAAACGATCTTAAGTGACTTTCTGGAAATTGCTCAATTTTACCACATCCCAAACAATCTAACCACAGATGAATGGTTTAAGCTGGTTTACCATCCTGACGATTTCTATGTAAATGCATTTATCCACAATGAAAAAAACTGGCATGCAGACCTGTATGCCAAGGAAAAAACGGAGTTGGAAAAATTCATCAGTGACCATACGACCAACTATTATCTGGACTCTGAAAAACTCCACAATGTTTTTGAAAATGTCAATACCATCAAGTCTTACGATCTGTTTTCGGGAAGTATCCATATTTTCATTTGGTTAGCCTTTGGGCTAGCCAGTATGTTGCTTATGTTCCGGGTAACTAACTTGCGTATTTTACTGTTTTCAATAATTACCACCGGAGTGCTCGCAACATTTATTTCGTTACTGATTCTTTTATATACGTTCTTGGTGAGTTCCAGTAATGTTGAATATTTTATCCCCTATCTCATCTTAATGATTGGTTCCACCATACTAAGTATCCCCTTGTTTTTTATTGATAGTGTGAAAAAGACCTTTAGTGGTATTTGTCTCAATATCACTATAGGTGGTTTTGTGCTTTATATGTTTCTAATTATTGGTATCATTTCCATGCACCAAAGTGATTTTTGCCGAACAAAAGACTATTATGATGAAAACTGCTTTGTA
>JAGQZG010000209.1:0-517 GCA_020435705.1 Mangrovimonas sp. | reverse complement strand
GGAATGACCACCAGTTATATTCTTTTTATTGCCGGTTTTGTCTTCATTTATTTTTACTCGGGCATTATCAAAAAATGGAGGGCCTTACCCGAAGGTTAATATTGTTGTATTGAAAAGGAACAGCACATATAAATTTCTACTGGGCATATCCTTGGGATTGCTTTTTATGGCGTGCAGCAAGGCCATAAAGTATGACCCAAGCTTGGTTTTTAGGTATAATGAGCATAAAAATATTGGCTCCCTTGATCCTGCTTTTGCCAAAGACAATGCCGATATATGGGCCACCAACCAACTCTTTAACGGCTTGGTTCAAATGGATGAAAATCTTAAGGTGAAACCCTGTATTGCTAAGCACTGGCAAATTACCGATAGTGGAAAAGTTTACACCTTTGCCTTAAGAAAAGATGTCTGGTTTCACAAAGATGTGCTCTTCGGAAAAGACTCAACCAGAACCGTCAACGCCAATGATTTTGTTTACAGTTTGAAGAGACTCACCAATCCGGAATTAGCATCGCCT
>JAGQZG010000020.1 GCA_020435705.1 Mangrovimonas sp. | reverse complement strand
CAAGTGGTATTTGGATGACAATTTATCATCCATAGAAGATAACATACCTTCTGCTTGACCTAAAGCCGCTTTGGCTTCGGCATAATTATTTGATTTTATTGCCTTTTCTGCAGCCTTAAGTCCTTTCTTCTGAGCAAACGCAAAAGCAACTACCAAACAAGCTATTGCTACTAAAATTTGTTTTTTCATGATGATTTTAAACTTTCAATATTAATTTAATTTTCTGTTTCGTTATCTAAATTATCAATAGCCGTGCCATCATTTGATTGGGTTAAGTCATCTACTTGATCCTCAATTTCAACATCATCCTCATCACGCATGACTTTAGCAACCGCAGCAATAGAGTCTCCATTTTTTAAATTAATGAGCTTAACACCTTGTGTTGCACGCCCCATAACCCTAAGATTGGACACTTCCATTCTGATAGCGATTCCAGATTTATTGATGATCATTAAATCATCCATATCCGAAACGTCTTTGATAGCCACTAAGTTACCAGTTTTTTCCGTAATAGAAATGGTTTTTACCCCTTTTCCTCCACGATTTGTTATACGGTAATCTTCTAGACTAGAGCGTTTTCCGTAGCCATTTTCAGAAACGACCAAAATATCCCTGTTCATATCATCTACCGCTACCATGCCAATTACTTCATCGTTGTCATCGGCTAAGGTAATTCCTCGCACACCAGAAGCATTTCTACCCATTGGTCGGGTTTTGCTTTCTTCAAACCGTATGGCCTTACCAGATTTTAATGCAAGCATTACCTGGCTCTCACCGGTAGTCAATTTAGCTTCAAGCAACTCGTCATCTTCTCTAATGGTAATGGCGTTGATACCATTGGTTCTTGGTCTGGAATACTGTTCCAAAGATGTTTTCTTAACCACACCTTTTCTACTGGCCATAATAACATAATGACTATTGATGTAGTCTTCGTCCTTAAGGTCTTGTGTGCAAATGAAGGCTTTTACTTTGTCATCCTGTTCAATGTTGATTAGGTTTTGGATAGCCCTTCCTTTGGACGTTTTGCTTCCTTCCGGAATTTCATAAACTCGCATCCAGAAACATTTTCCTTTTTGGGTGAAGAACAACATATATTGATGGTTTGTTCCTACGAACAAATGCTCTAAGAAATCTTCATTTCGTGTTGTGGAGGCTTTTTGACCAACACCGCCACGGTTTTGAGTCTTGTACTCGTTAAGTGGCGTACGTTTAATATACCCCGCATGGGAAATGGTTATCACCACTTTCTCATCTGGGATCATATCTTCAATACTCAAGTCGCCACCTGAATACTCTATTTGTGTACGGCGCTCATCACCATACTTGTTTTTCACCTCTAGAAGCTCATTTTTGATGATGTCCATTCTGCGTTCTACTTTATCAAGAATGTCCTTCAAATCTTCTATGGTTTTCATCAACTCTTCAAACTCAGCCCGTAGTTTGTCCTGTTCAAGACCGGTTAATTGTCTTAAACGCATTTCAACAATTGCTCTGGCCTGAATTTCGGTAAGCTCAAAACGCACCATTAATTTTTCGCGGGCTTCATCAGCATTGGCAGAAGCACGTATCAAGGCAATCACTTCATCTATATTATCTGAAGCTATGATCAATCCTTCTAAAATGTGGGCGCGTTCTTCAGCTTTTTTGAGCTCATACTGCGTTCTTCTAACAACGACTTCGTGACGATGCTCCACAAAATAGTGAATCAGGTCTTTCAGGTTCAACAACTCCGGACGGCCATTGACCAACGCAATGTTATTGACGCTGAATGAGGATTGCAAAGCCGTATACTTATAAAGCTTGTTAAGTACAATGTTAGGAACCGCATCACGTTTCAACACATAAACAACACGCATCCCTTTTCTATCGGATTCATCTCGAATTGTAGCAATGCCATCCAATTTTTTGTCGTTTACCAAGTCGGCTGTTTTTTTAATCATTTCAGCCTTGTTGACTTGGTAGGGAATTTCAGTAACGATAATGCATTCACGACCATCAACTTCTTCGATATTGGCCTTACCACGTAATACGATACGACCACGACCTGTTTGGAAAGCTTCCTTAACGCCTTCATAACCATAGATGGTTCCACCCGTTGGGAAGTCGGGAGCTTTTACATGGGTCATTAATTCTTCAATCTCAATATCATTATTGTCTATGTAGGCTATAATTCCGTCCACAACTTCACCTAGATTATGCGGCGGCATGTTTGTAGCCATCCCTACCGCAATACCAGAAGCTCCATTGACCAATAAGGTTGGAATTCGGGTAGGAAGAACCGTGGGTTCTTTATATTCGTCCGAAAAATTTAATTTGTGGTCTACAGTATCCTTTTCTATGTCTGCCAACATGTCTTCGGATATCTTCTGCATACGGGCTTCCGTATAACGCATTGCCGCAGGATTATCTCCATCTATGGAACCATAGTTCCCTTGGCCATCAACCAGCATGTAACGAAGACTCCAGTCTTGGGCCATACGCACCATCGTGTCATATACCGAGGAATCACCGTGCGGGTGATATTTACCCAACACTTCACCTACAATGGTAGCTGATTTTTTATAAGGTACATTAGATCTTACTCCTAAGGTGTGCATCCCAAAAAGCACTCGCCTGTGCACTGGCTTAAAACCGTCTCTTACATCAGGTAATGCACGTGACACAATGACCGACATTGAATAGTCAATGTAGGCCGATTTCATTTCATCTTCAATGTTAATAGGAATGAGTTTTTCTCCTTCTGCCATATATACTTTTTTAAGTTATTTTTGGTTCTTTCTAAATCGTGCTAATATAACCATTTCAGTAGTGTCAGTAAGGTGTTTCCAATCTTAATTTTATACTTTTTATTAACAATTTTACCAGTTTTATCGGTTGATAACTAATGTTAATTTGCTTGACTTTCTAAGTATTTTTTTGTCACTTAGCGAAGTACATCGAAAATAAAGGTATAGTTTTTGCCTATGGTATGATGATTTACTATTTTTAATGCTGAAAGGAACCAATTTATGGATGATAATTTTTCCCCAAGAGTAAAAGATGTGATTGCCTATAGTAAGGAAGAAGCATTGCGTTTAGGACACGATTTTATCGGAACCGAACACTTAATGCTTGGCCTATTACGTGATGGCAATGGCAAGGCCATTAACATTCTTAATGCTCTTGATATAGATTTGAATCACTTGCGCCGAAAGGTCGAGATACTGAGCCCTGCCAATCCCAATGTGGCGGTGGCCTCTAATGAAAAGAAAAACCTTCATTTGACACGACAGGCCGAGCGTGCCCTGAAAACAACCTTCTTGGAAGCGAAATTGTTCCAGAGCACTTCCATCAATACCGCACACCTACTCTTGTGTATCTTGAGAAATGAAAACGACCCAACAACAAAATTGCTTAACAAACTTAAAGTAGATTACGACAGCGTGAAAGAACAATTTAAGTATATGATTTCGAACGACGAGGATTATAACGAACCTAAAGCGGAATCCTTCCAAAATGATGACGATAATCTGGAAGACGAATCCTCAAAAGACAACATTTTTAATTCGCCAAGCAAGACCAATAAAAAATCCAAAACTCCTGTGCTGGATAATTTTGGACGCGATTTAACTGCCTTGGCCGAAGAAGGCAAACTCGATCCTGTAGTGGGACGGGAAAAGGAAATAGAGCGTGTATCTCAAATTTTGAGCCGTAGGAAGAAAAACAACCCTCTTTTGATAGGTGAACCCGGTGTTGGTAAAAGTGCCATTGCCGAGGGTTTGGCCTTACGCATTGTGAAACGGAAAGTTTCCAGGGTACTTTTCAATAAGCGTGTAGTGACCTTAGACCTAGCGTCACTTGTCGCCGGTACCAAGTACCGCGGACAATTTGAAGAGCGCATGAAAGCCGTGATGAATGAACTTGAAAAAAATGATGACATTATTCTGTTCATTGACGAAATACATACCATAGTTGGCGCTGGTGGAGCTACCGGTAGTTTGGATGCGTCCAACATGTTTAAACCGGCTTTGGCCCGTGGGGAGATTCAATGTATTGGGGCTACTACCCTAGACGAATATCGTCAATACATAGAAAAAGACGGTGCATTGGAACGTCGTTTCCAAAAAGTAATTGTAGAGCCTACAAGTATTGATGAAACCATAGAAATCCTTAACAACATCAAGGCCAAATATGAAGATCACCACAATGTGATTTACACACCTGAAGCCATTGATGCTTGTGTGAAGTTGACTAGTCGCTACATGACCGACCGTTTTCTGCCCGATAAGGCCATTGATGCCATGGACGAAGCTGGATCGCGTGTACACATCACCAATATTGACGTGCCTAAGCAAATCCTTGAGTTAGAAAAACAACTTGAAGAAGTTAAGGAAACCAAGAATTCTGTGGTTAAAAAACAGAAGTATGAAGAGGCTGCCAAATTGCGGGATGATGAAAAACGTTTGGAGAAAGAATTGGCACAAGCCCAAGAAAAATGGGAAGCCGAAACACAACTACATCGCGAAACCGTTACCGAGGAAAATGTTGCCGATGTGGTTTCCATGATGACAGGTATTCCCGTCAATAGAATTGCCCAAACCGAAAGCAATAAATTGGCCAAATTACCCGATAGAATCAAAGGCAAAGTAATAGGTCAAGACCAAGCGGTTGCCAAAGTTGTAAAAGCTATCCAACGTAACAGGGCCGGATTGAAAGACCCAAACAAACCTATTGGTTCCTTTATTTTCCTAGGACAAACCGGTGTAGGTAAAACCCAATTGGCCAAAATTCTATCTAAAGAGCTATTTGATTCTGAAGATGCCTTGGTCCGAATTGACATGAGCGAATACATGGAAAAATTCTCCATCTCTCGCTTGGTGGGTGCACCTCCAGGTTACGTAGGGTATGAAGAAGGTGGACAATTAACGGAGAAAGTCCGCAGAAAGCCTTATGCTGTCATTCTTTTGGATGAAATTGAAAAAGCACATCCAGACGTGTTCAACATGTTATTACAGGTTTTGGACGACGGATATTTAACCGATAGTCTAGGAAGAAAAATCGACTTCAGAAATACCATTATCATCATGACTTCCAACATTGGCGCCAGAAAACTTAAGGATTTTGGAACCGGTGTAGGATTTGGTACAAGCGCAAAAATTTCCCAAGAAGATGCCAATGCGAAAAGTGTTATTGAAAATGCCCTAAAGAAAAGTTTTGCTCCGGAATTCCTGAACAGGATTGATGATGTGGTAATGTTCAACGCTCTTGAAAAAGAAGATATTGATAAGATTATTGATATTGAACTGGATAAACTCATTATCAGAATCAAGGATTTAGGATATACCTTGAATCTTACCGAGAAAGCCAAGGACTTTATTGCCGAGAAAGGATTTGACAAGCAGTATGGTGCACGACCTTTAAAGCGTGCCATTCAAAAATACGTTGAAGATGCTCTTGCCGAAGAAATCATTACTTCCCACATAAAAGAAGGAGATACCATTACGCTAGACCTGAAAGACGATAGCCAAGAATTGGATATCTCTATTGAAAAAGCACCTGAAGCAAAAGAATCTTAAACGCTTTTATACCTCATATGAAAACCCTGATTTAGTCAGGGTTTTTTAATTTATAAGCAAATCCATTTCTATATTCAATGATCTGATGAAGTCTACAGAGGCCTCAATATCATTATGAAGAATCCTATCATCGGATACAAAGGGCACAACTTCCCTATACGCCGAAAGCAACGATTCAATAAACTCCGAAGATTTTAAAGGCTCCCTAAAATGCATGGCCTGAGACGCATTGAAAAGTTCAATGGCCAAAATACGCTCTAGGTTATTCAAGACATCAAGTGCCTGCACCGCAGCATTGGCACCCATGCTCACATGATCTTCCTGACCATTGCTGGATACAATACTGTCTACACTGGCCGGGGTTGCCAATTGCTTATTGGCACTCACAATACTGGCCGCCGTATATTGCGGAATCATAAAACCGGAATTCAACCCTGGATTGTCCACCAAAAATGCGGGCAACCCCCTTAAGCCTGAAACCAACTGGAACGTTCTCCTTTCGGAAATATTACCCAGTTCGGCCATCGCTATTTTTAGAAAATCGAAGGCCAATGCCAGTGGCTGTCCATGGAAGTTACCTCCGGAAATTATTTTGTCTTCAGCAATAAAAATATTAGGGTTATCGGTTACAGAATTTATTTCGGTTAAAAACACTTTTTCAACATATTCAACAGTATCTTTGGAAGCACCGTGCACTTGAGGCATGCAACGGAACGAATACGGATCTTGAATATGTTGCTTTTCCCTAGCAATCAGTTCACTACCGGATAAAAATTCCCGGAGTCTTTCAGCGGTTTTAAGCTGCCCATTATGAGGTCTCACCAAATGAACCAATTCATCAAAAGCATCAATCCTGCCATCAAATGAATCTAAAGAAACACTTCCAATTAAATCTGATAAATAACACAATTTCAATGATTTAATTAAGGAATATATTCCATAAGAACTCATGAACTGTGTCCCGTTAAGCAAGGCCAATCCTTCTTTGGATTGAAGCACTACAGGTTGCCAATTGAACTGTTTTAAAACGACTTCAGAAGGAACAATTTCACCTTCAAAATACACCTCGCCTTTTCCTAATAACGGCAAGGATAGATGTGCCAATGGTGCCAAATCGCCTGAAGCTCCGAGAGAACCCTGAGTGTAAACCACTGGAATTATATCATGGTTATAAAAATCTATTAAACGCTGTACCGTAGAAAGCTGTACGCCACTGTGGCCATAGCTAAGCGATTGGATCTTCAAAAAAAGCATGAGTTTAACTATTTCCTCGGGAACCAAATTGCCCGTACCGCAAGCATGGGACATTACCAGGTTTTCTTGAAGTTTGGCCAAATTATCCTTGGATATCTTCACGTTGTAAAGCGAGCCAAACCCCGTATTGATACCATACATGGGTGTTTCCGAATCTTTTAATTTGGCATCCAAATAGGCTCTACAGGCTTCAATTTTTGCAATGGAACCTTCAGAAAGTTTAATTTTTAGATTGTTTTGAAGAATATCGGCAATAACCGGAAGAGTGAGATACTTGGATGAAATAGTGTGAAACGACATGGTATAGTTTTAGTTTTCCAAAATTCCATATTCAAATCAAAATATGCAAGCAAATGTTAATAACATTAAAATTATACCCCCTTTCAATTATATCTTTCTATTTTTGGAAACAAAATAACACAATATGAAGAAACTATTAATTATTGCCCTTGGTCTTTCCATTTTAGCCTGTAAAGAGGAAGCACCTAAAGATTATGTGGAACTCACAGGAAAAATAACCAATAAATACGGAGATTCCATTTTTATTCAAAATAGAGCAACTGGATACTTCAAAAGCATTCCTCTCAAAGAAGATGGGTCATTTAATGACACGCTTAAAGTAGAACCTGGTGTTTATACTTTTTTTGATGGAAATGAAACTACCAATCTATACTTAAAGAACGGCTACGACATCAATATGTCCTTAGACACCAAAATGTTTGATGAAACGGTAAAGTATAGCGGTACAGGTTCTGAACAAAGTAATTTTTTAGCTGAAAAAAGTCTACTTGAGGAGAAAATGCTTGATGAAGATAAATTAGGTGCCCTTGAAAGCTTGGAAGCCTTGGATAAGGAATTGGAAACAATCAAAGGAGAATTGAACAAATTCTACAACGCCAATCCCGACATAGACTCTACATTGGTTGCTTCAGCCAATAAAAACCTAGATCCTATCTTGAAATTCTATAGAGGTTATTTTGCTGATGCAATTAATCTTAAAATTGAATTGCCCAAAGGAGCAGAATCACCAACGTTTGAGAATTATGAAAATTATGCTGGCGGGACAACTTCTTTATCTGATTTAAAAGGAAGCTATGTATACATTGATGTGTGGGCTACTTGGTGTGGCCCTTGTAAAGCAGAAATTCCATCCCTTAAAGAAGTCGAAGCCAAATACCACGATAGAAACATAAAGTTTGTGAGCATTTCAGTAGATAACGGTAGAGGCTACAGAGCAGATACTCCAGAAAACGCCAAGGCCGCTTCTAAAGAAGGTTGGAAAAATATGGTAGCCGAAAAGGAACTAGGCGGCATCCAATTGTTTGCTGATAACGATTGGCAATCTGAGTTCATGTTGAATTACAAAGTCAATAGCATTCCTAGGTTTATCCTGATAGACCCCGAAGGAAAAATTGTTTCTCCCGATGCACCTAGACCATCCAAGGAGGAACTCATAAAACTATTTGAGTCTTTAAACATCTAATAAAAAGAGCCACTTTTTCAAGTGGCTCTTTTTTAATTTTCTTGGTCTTCCAGATCCTCTTCTCCATCTCCAGAGCTTTCCGGTTGCTTAAACAAATCCATAAACGCATCGCCCAAACAGTCTATAAGATGACTAGCTATCAAGCCTTCATAACCAATAGTTTGAGCACCAATATCGCCTGCTTTCCCATGTAGATACGCTCCAAATACCGAAGCCGTCAAGGCATCATAGCCTTGCGCTATTAACCCAGCTATCACACCTGTCAAAACATCGCCAGAACCAGCTGTAGCCATACCAGGGTTCCCTGATGAATTCACATAGAGTTTGCCCCCATAAACCACAATGGTATGGGCGCCTTTCAAAATCATCAATATTCTGTATTTTTCAGAAAAGGCTTTTGCTTTTTCCAGCTTGTCAAAATCATCCGTCCACACGCCTATCAAACGTTCCAACTCCTTCGCATGCGGTGTTACTATTGTATTTTCAGGCAAATGGGACAACAAATCCCTGTTTTCGGAAAGGATATTCAACGCATCGGCATCTACTACTAGTGGCACTGTATTTGTCGTTAGGTAAGCCTCCAAAGCACTGACTGTTTCCGGATGCTTTCCCAACCCAGGGCCAATAGCCACCACGTTGGGTTTTAAATCAAATGCAATAGTGGTTACATGATTTTCATTGGCATCGGTAACCACCATAGCTTCATGAAATGAAGATTGAAATGGAATATAGCCACATTTTGGCACAAAAGCCGTTACTAACCCGCTACCACTGGACAAGGCTGCTTTGGAAGCTAAAATAGCTGCGCCCATTTTCCCGTAACTTCCTCCAACAATTAAAGTGTGTCCATAGGTGCCTTTATGGGAAAATTTGGCCCTACCCCTATACATATAAGCTGCTTCGGGTTTCCCAATGAGTTCGGCTTCGCAAACAACTTCGTATAAATATTGAGGATCAATACCTATATCCAAAACTTCCCATTGTCTTGTAAATTCAGCAGTTTGTGGTAAAAAGAAAACCAATTTAGGGGTTTGAAAACTTAAAGTATGATTGGCCAAGACGACACCGTTGGGGTCTTCCGGAACCTTGTCGGTATACAAGCCCGACGGGATATCTACAGCCACAGTAAATGCCTGCGATTCCTTAAAATGTTGAAACAATTTTTTAACCCAGGAATCTGCTGGACGGTTCAATCCTATACCAAAAACCGCATCAATAATAATATCGTCTCTATTAATGGTTGGCAAATCACTGTCTTGATCCAATAGCAACGGCCAATCTTTAGTCGCTTGTTTTATGAGGTCGTAATTAATCAAAAAATCCTTGGAACGCTTGTCGCTGTAATTTACAATGTACACCTTAACATTATAGCCATGGGTTATTAAATGCCTAGACACTACCAAACCATCACCTCCATTATTCCCTATGCCGCAAAACACATGAACGGGAACTTGAGCCCCCTGCATACGCACGTGCAGCCAATTGAAAATTTGGACACCTGCACGTTCCATCAACACTGTTGATGAAATATTCTGTCTTTCGGCGGTTAATTTATCGGCTTCGTATATCTGTTCTTTTGATAAAATCTTCATTAACTTAAAATTTGATTGGCAATATCACATTTCTTATTATAAAATAGGACGAGAAACTACTTTATTCTTAAAAAAACCCAATTGGTTTTTTTATTAAAGTAAAAATAATACATTTGAAAACGTCTTATGGAAAACAAGTATACAAATATTCTTTTCACTATTGGCACGGGCTTTACGTGGTCAATGGGCACTAGTATTTCCATTATGACCCTTCGGGGTTAGTTGTTATAGTTTCCACACAGGTGTTTTTTGACACGTCTATTCCAAACAAGTTTTTATCCAAACATTAATTCATGAAAGTATTGAAATTTGGCGGAACGTCTGTAGGTTCCGCAACCAACATAAATAAAGTCGTTAGCATTCTAGATGAGTATGCAAAAAAAGACCGCATACTATGCGTTGTTTCTGCCGTTGGCGGCATTACAGACAAACTGCTTTTAGCTGGCAGTTATGCACAACAAAAAAACGAAGATTACACCAAGGTGTTTAAAGCCATCAAAGATCAACACTTTGATATAGCCAAAGCGTTATTGCCCGGAAAAAGTAAAAAAGCTCTAGACTATCTTGAAAGTGAATTTGTTCAGCTGAAAAATTTATTGGACGGTATCTTCCTTATCAATGAATTGTCTCCCAAAACATCTGATAAGCTAGTGAGTTATGGTGAATTGTTATCGTCTTACCTCATTAATGAGACCATGCTTTCAAGAGGCATGGGTTCCGAAAGAAAGAATTCGCAAGAATTGATTGTAACCGATGACAATTTCTCCAAAGCTGAAGTCAACTACCCTATTACCAATAAAAATATCCAAGAACATTTCAAAACTTCTTCTATAGCCATAACCATTATTCCAGGGTTTGTATCAAGATCGGTTTCAGGAGAACCAACCACCTTAGGTCGTGGCGGATCAGATTTTACCGCAGCTATTATGGCGGCAGCACTCAATGCCAATATCTTGGAAATATGGACAGATGTTAGTGGTATGTTTACGGCCAACCCAAAGCTAGTTAGCCAAGCGTTTCCCATCGAAAAACTTTCGTATCAAGAAGCAATGGAGCTTTCTCACTTTGGGGCCAAAGTCTTGTACCCTCCTACGGTGCAACCAGTATTGGATAAAAACATTCCTATTCTCATAAAGAATACTATGGAACCAAGCGCCAATGGGACTTTAATTACTGGTGGTGCCAATACAAACGGACTGACCGTAAGAGGCATAAGCCACATCAGCAATATTGCGTTGCTCACTTTAGAAGGGAACGGTATGGTAGGAATTCCTGGGTTTTCCAAACGCCTTTTCGGAACATTGGCCTACCATAAAGTGAACGTGATTTTGATCACCCAAGCCTCTTCGGAACATTCCATTTGCATTGGGATTGATGCCAAAGATGCCGCGCAGGCCAAAAACGTTGTAGATACAGCTTTTGAACATGAAATTGCTACACATAAAATCAAGCCAATTCTTGTTGAAACCGATTTGGCCATTGTCGCCCTTGTAGGTGATAACATGAAAAACCAACAAGGTGTGAGTGGCAAGATGTTCAGTACCCTGGGCAAAAACAACATTAATGTAAGAGCCATTGCGCAAGGTGCTTCGGAAAAAAACATTTCAGCGGTCATTGCCAACAACGATGTTAAGAAGGCTTTAAACTCCCTTCATGAAACTTTCTTTGAAGGCAACATCAAGCAGATTAACGTATTCATTACGGGTGTGGGGAATGTAGGCGAAAAACTGATTGACCAAATCAAGCAGCAAAAGAAATATCTTAAAAATTCCATGAAAATCAATCTGCGTATCATTGGGCTTTCCAATTCAAAAACTATGGTTTTTGACGATGACGGTATTTCATTGAAAAACTGGAAAACCCTGTTAAGCAAAGGTGAAAAAGCGTCATTGAACGGTTTTTTGGAAACGGTGAAAGAACTCAACATGCGCAACAGTATTTTTGTTGATGTTACGGCCAACTATGATGTAGCCAGCATGTATTCCAGCTATTTAAAGCAAAGTATTGCCGTGGTGGCCTGCAATAAAATTGCTGCTGCAGACCAGTATAACAACTACAAGACACTTAAGTATCTATCGCTAAAAAACAATGCTCCTTACCTCTTTGAGACCAATGTAGGTGCTGGCTTGCCCATTATTGACACCCTCCGTAATTTAATTGCTTCAGGAGACAAAATAAATGCTATTTACGCAGTGCTTTCCGGAAGTTTGAACTTTGTCTTCAATAATTTTGATGATACTACTAAATTCCACGACATAGTCCAACAGGCTCAAACCGAAGGCTACACTGAACCTGACCCAAGAATAGATTTGAGTGGTGTGGATGTTGCTAGAAAAATTCTCATCTTGGCTAGGGAAAGTGGATTGGAGCTCAATTTGGAAGACATTGAAAACAAACCCTTCCTAACAAAGAACAATCTGGAAAGTGGCTCCGTAGATGATTTTTACACTACTTTAGTAGATGATGAAGCTCATTTTCAAAAGTTATACAAAGCGGCTAAAGCAAAAGGTTGTCAACTGAAGTATGTAGCTGAATTGGTAGATGGGAAAGCCAAGGTTGGCTTAAAGGAAATCCCTGCTGACCATCCTTTTTACAACCTTAAAGGAAAAGACAATATTGTGATGTTTTACACCAACCGATACAAAGAGCAACCCATGATTATCAAAGGGGCTGGTGCCGGTGCCGATGTAACAGCTTCAGGGTTGTTTGCCGATATCATTAGAGCTGGAAATGAATAGTCAATAGACAATTAGTAATATATAATTAGCAAATTAGTGGCTGAATTGAATGAAATAAAAATTTTTGCGCCTGCAACTGTTGCCAATGTTTCCTGCGGCTTCGATGTTTTGGGCTTCTGCCTGGATACTGTGGGCGATGAAATGATTGTTAGAATGAGTCCTGAAAAAGGAGTCAGAATCACTAAAATTGCAGGTAGTGATTTACCTCTGGAAACCCATAAAAATGTGGCGGGTGTTTCGGCAATGGCGCTATTGGAAACCCTTAATCCTAATTGTGGTTTCGAAATAGAGATCTATAAAAATATTAAACCCGGAAGTGGTATTGGCAGTAGTGCTGCCAGTGCTGCAGGAAGTGTTTTTGCCATTAACGAATTATTGGGCAGGCCGTTAAACAAAACCCAACTTACCGCCTATGCCATGAAAGGCGAAGCACTGGCCAGCCAATGTGAGCATGCCGATAATATTGCACCTTGTATTTTTGGTGGGTTTACTTTGGTTAAAGGCGTCAAGCCCTTGGAGATTTTGGAACTACCCACACCTTCTCATTTATTTGCCACCATTATCCATCCGCAAATTGAGATAAAAACGTCGGAAGCTCGAGCCATTCTACCCAAAGAAATCCCTTTATCCAACGCCATAGAACAATGGGCCAACGTAGGGAGTCTTGTACATGCCCTTCACACCTCCAACTACAATTTACTGAGCGCTTCCTTAAAGGATATAATTGTGGAACCTTACAGAAAACAACTGATACCTGAGTTTGATACCCTTAAATCCAAAACGCTTGAAGCTGGCGCTTTAGGCGTGGGTATTTCCGGTTCCGGCCCTTCTATTTTCGCTTTGTGCAACGGTGAAACACTGGCCGATAAAGTCGCTGAAACCATGTACTCGGTTTACCAAAAATCAGGGATAGATTTCAATATTCATATTTCACCTATTAACAAACAAGGTATAAAAGTTATCTAATGAACTATTACTCTCTCAATAAAATTGCTCCTATCTCAACTTTTAAAAATTCTGTCATCAAAGGGTTAGCGCCTGATAAAGGGCTGTATTTCCCTGAAAGTATCACGCCATTGCCAGCGTCTTTTTTTGACACTATTGAACATTTAACGAACGAAACCATTGCCTATGAAACCATCAAGCAGTTTGTTTTACCAGAAATCCCTGAAGACGATTTAAAGCAGATTGTTTCCGAAACCCTGTCTTTTGATTTCCCTGTTGTGACACTGACTAATTCCATTTCAACTTTAGAGTTATTTCATGGTCCCACCATGGCCTTTAAGGATGTTGGTGCTCGTTTCATGGCACGTTGTTTAGGATATTTTAATAAAGAAAACACCCAAGAAGTAACTGTCTTGGTTGCGACCTCAGGCGATACAGGGGGCGCTGTGGCACATGGTTTTTTAGGAGTAAAAGGGGTTAAGGTGGTAATCCTTTATCCTAGTGGAAAAGTGAGCGATATTCAGGAAAAACAATTAACCACGCTCAAAAAGAACATTACTGCATTGGAAGTCAATGGCACGTTTGATGATTGTCAAGCCATGGTAAAACAAGCCTTTTTAGATGAAAGCATTACCAACCATAAACAATTGACCTCGGCCAACTCCATTAACGTAGCTCGTTGGCTTCCGCAAATGTTTTATTTCATGTTTGCCTACAAGCAATTAAAAAATAAGCACGAGAAGTTAGTGTTTTCAGTGCCCAGTGGGAATTTTGGCAACATCTGCGCTGGCATGATGGCACAGCAATTGGGGCTGCCTGTTGCGCACTTTGTAGCCTCTAATAATGCCAACAAGGTAGTGACCGAGTATTTGCTCACCAAAAACTATGAACCAAAGCCTTCCGTACAAACTATTTCGAATGCCATGGATGTGGGCAACCCCAGTAATTTTGTGAGAATTGAAGCCATTTACAATAACGACTTCCAATACTTAAAGCAACATCTTTCCTCCTATAGTTTTACCGACACCCAGACTATTAACGCTCTTAAAGAGCTTTACAATGAGTATAACTATGTGGCCGATCCGCATGGCGCCGTGGGCTATTTGGGTGCCAAGGAATACTTGAAAGAACGCCCCGATAGCCATGTAGTCTTTTTGGAAACCGCCCATCCAACTAAGTTTTTGGATGTGGTGGAAGCAACCATCCAAGAGAATGTTGAACTTCCAGAACAAATCCTTAAGGTAATGGACAAAAAGAAACAGTCTATCAAGATTTCTACGTATGAGGAGTTGAAATCTTTCTTGCTTGAGCATTAAATTGTATCTTTAGGTTATGGAATCTGGCCTAAATCACACCGATCGTCTCGCTTTAGAGCGCACCAAACTAGCCAACGAACGCACCTTTCTGGCTTATTTCAGGACTTTTGTGGTGTTTGCCAGTTCGGGAGTTGCCATTGTTAAACTAAGTGCCTTACAAGAAATTATGTTTGTTGGCGAAATCCTCCTGATCATTTCCCCTATTCTTTTGCTCGTTGGTGCTATTCGTTTTTTTTATGTGAGGCGGAAATTGAGGACATTCTACTATCAGAAAACATTTGACAACTGACAACATCATGCCTTACAACGAAATCACAGCCCAACGTATTAGAGAACTCCTTTTAAGAAAAGAAGTGAATTTTAGTGAAAAGAACATGTTTGGTGGCGTATGTTTTATGGTAGACGGCAAAATGTGCTTTGGTCTTCGTACCGATAAAAAGACACAAGAAGATCGCTTGATGTGCCGTGTAGGTGAAGCTGTTTATGAAAATTGCCTAGAGGAAAACTATTGTATTCCTATGGAGTTTACAGGCCGAAGCATGAATGGCTTTGTATATGTACTCCAAGACGGTTTTAAATCCCAACCTGATTTGGAACACTGGATTCAATTGTGTTTGGACTATAACCCCTTGGCTAAGAAGAGTAAGAAATGAGTTTCAAAGAAGCTTTAAAACTTATTGCTCTTCCAATGATACTTGGAGCAATGTTTTATTTTTTTGTTTTGTTAGGTTATAATTATAAAGTGATAACTGATAGTACAATCAAAACATGGATAGCTCTAATTGCTGGGACTATACTTATGTATTTTATTGTTTTTGGAGCTATTACTAACAAAGACTCTATCAGTGTAGGTATTTATGGCTTCTATATTAGTAAAATTGTATTTGGTATTTGTGCTCCAGTAGTGATGCTCTTTCTTCAACTTATTTACCCAACGCAAAAAATAGATTCACCTAAATCATTATTAGAAAAAGAGAATGTTGTTTTTATATTCAACAATGGTAACTGCTTTAAAGCAAAGTATGGTACTTTTATTACTGATACCGATACAATTATCCGATATTTAAAGAATAATCGTAATTACGAAATAATCAAATCAATTAGTCAAGAGGAAAAGAGGTTTCAAATTAGGTGGTTAGATAGCTGCTCTTATGCAAGATTGTCTAATAACAATGCGGTTGTAGAGTTTGTACAGTTGGGAAATTTTGAAAACAACAAACATCAAATGTATTCCAAGCCAGGTATTACACATTATATAGATAAAGAAAAAATCATAACCGTAGAACAGATAAATAATGCTCCATGAAACCATTCCTAACCTCCATCCTAATCCTTCTATCTCTTTCAGTCTTTTCCCAAAAACTGGAGAAGTTTGAATTCTCGGAATGTTTGGATGAAGAATTAACTTATAGTATAAATAATAGAATCGTCTCCCAAAAGTTTGAGGACGACTTGTTTGTTATTGAAATCTCCGTGGTTGTTAATTGTTGTGGTAATGAATTAGGGTCGATAGATGTTGACGGTGATACTTTGAGATTATTCAGCTCTGCTAGACCGGAACCTGTTGAAGATGAAAATGGAGATTTGGTTGAATATGTCTCTATTGAATGTGATTGTATCTGCTGCTTTACCTTCAAATATTTCATCAGTGGTCTAGAAAAGAAAGCTTACTCTGTTTTTTATGAAGACAAACCCATTAAAGAAAGTGAGCATTAAAAAAGGAAACCCACTCAAGGAGTAAATTTCGCTTAATCTAACTTTGGCAAAGTGAAGTCATCTAGAGCGCTTGGCTCTTTCATCAAGGCTTCAATGTCATCCGATTTTCTTGGTGCTTCCGCAGAAAGATTGACAGGGCCTTTTTCAGTAATAAGGATATCATCTTCTATACGAACAGCAATACCCCACCATTTTTTATCACACGGACTGCCTTCAGGGATATAAATGCCAGGTTCAACCGTAATGACCACATTAGGTTTAAATGGCGTATAAGTACCTGCATCATGCACATCCAACCCTAAGTAATGGGATGTTCCGTGTGGGAAATACCTATGTTTTTCATCTACTGAAGAAATAATGCCCAACTTTACCAATCCTTCATTTATGATCTTTTGGGCAGCCACATGAGGATCGCTGAAACTAGCCCCTACCACAGAAGCGGCAATACCTGCTTCTTGGGCCTCGTATACTACATCGTAAATGGCTTTTTGCTCTGGAGAAAATTTCCCACTGGCAGGAATGGTTCGGGTAACATCGGCGGTATAACCATGGTACTCGGCACCCAAATCCATGAGCACCAAATCGTTTTCCACTTTCATTTTACTATTTTCGATATAATGAAGCACACAACCGTTGTTGCCTGCTCCTACAATACTTGGATACCCTTCGTACTCGCTGCCATATTTTTTATAAACATACTCATGGATGCCCTGTATTTCGCTTTCTGACATACCTGGATGCATGGCTTTCATGACTTCACGTTGTCCCATGGCCGAAATACGAACGGCTTTGGTGAGCAGCACCAGTTCTTCTTCGGTTTTTATTTCCCGGAGCTTAGCCATAAGAGTTGGCAACATACTGGTGTCTAAATTGCTTTTGTCTTCGGCTTCAATTTTTAACAGTTGCTGCTTGAGCTCTGAGCGCATCTTATCATCAGTAGACGCTGCATAATCGGCAATAATCTTATCGTCTTTTAACTCTGTATAATAATTGGTAATCCTTCCAATATTCTGGGCTACGTTGGCACTGTTTTCTACATCGGTGGCTTTAATCATCTCGTAAACCCGGTTTTTTACAGGCGACAGGGGTTGGTACTCGTCAAAATTCACTTGCTGCTTGAACGTCTCAATCAAACTATATAAATCGGCCGGATTGCGTTTGGAATCACGATAGTCGTTATTGAAATTATTGAAAAGCACTTTCTTGAAGCTCGTATAGTTTATTCCAGAATTACCAAAATCGGTTCCATTAAAGGCAGTAGTGAAACCAAGTTCGTCTTTAGCGCCTTCAACTCCCAAGCGTCTACCAGTCCACATTTCGGCTTGTGGATTCTTCTCTTGAACATAAAGCACTTCGTTAAAGACGCTACCATCTGCGGCGGTTTGATCTTCAGAAAAAATAAGCAATACAGCATGTGGTTCCTTGTAACCGGTTAGGTAATAAAAATCAGGATCTTGGTGGTATACATAATCTACATCATTGGCTCTGTTCCTTACAGGATTGGCAAAAAACACGGCTACACTAGTCTCTGGCATAGCTTCGCGAAGGGCTTGTCTCCGTTCTTTATGGAAATCTTTGCTCAAGTAATCTTGTGGTAAATCCGTTTGGGCTTGGAACACAAATGAAATGCAAAGAGCAAGCAAAAAAGAGAGAACGGTTTTCATATGGTGGTTTTTAGTTTGACTAAAAATAGAGATTTTATGCTACTCTCTGTGGAATTAAGATGAAAATTAACACTTTTTTATTGCGGGATTTTTTCAACATAAAAAGAGGTAACTCATAAATTTCTATACCTTTGCGCCACTAAAAAACCGAAGATGAAAAATACTGCACTTACCGATGTACATATTGCCCTTGGAGCTAAAATGGTGCCTTTTGCTGGCTATAATATGCCAGTACAATATGAAGGTGTTACTGTTGAACACGAAACCGTGAGAAACGGCGTGGGCGTATTTGATGTTAGCCACATGGGTGAGTTTTTGATTGAAGGCCCAAAGGCCTTGGAACTCATACAAAATGTGTGCAGTAATGATGCTTCCAAACTCACCATTGGTAAAGCACAATACAGCTGTTTGCCCAATGAAGATGGTGGTATTGTAGACGATTTGATTGTTTACCGCATCAAGGAAGAAACCTATCTTTTGGTAGTTAATGCCAGTAATATTGAAAAAGACTGGAATTGGATAGCTTCCAAGAATTCGGTTGGAGCCACGATGAGAAACCTCTCCGAAGACTATTCGCTCTTGGCCATTCAAGGCCCTAAAGCGGTGGAAGCCATGCAATCCTTGACCAGCCATGATCTTTCCCAAATTAAATTCTACAATTTTGTTGTAGGCGATTTTGCGGGTATTGATTATGTGATCATTTCGGCTACTGGATATACCGGAAGTGGCGGTTTTGAAATTTACTGTAAGAATTCGGAAGTAAAGCAAATTTGGGATAAGGTGTTTGAAGCAGGTAAAGATTATGGCATTAAACCTATTGGTCTGGCAGCTCGTGACACGTTACGTTTGGAGATGGGCTATTGCCTTTACGGAAACGATATTGACGATACCACCTCGCCTATTGAAGCTGGTTTGGGCTGGATTTGCAAGTTCAATAAACCCTTCACCAATAGTGAGGCGTTGGAAAAAGAAAAACTTCACGGGCCAGAACGTAAATTGGTTGCCTTCGAATTGGATGAGCGCGGTATCCCAAGACACGATTACGATATTGTGGACGGTCAAGGAAAAACCATAGGCAGAGTTACTTCCGGAACCATGTCGCCATCCTTGGGGAAAGGAATTGGTTTAGGTTATGTCCCTTCTGTTTTTGCCGAAGAAGGCAGTAAAATTAATATTCAAATACGCAAGAATGCCATTCCTGCAACCGTTGTAAAGTTACCATTCTACAAAGGTTAAATTTGAATGGCACCAAAATTATATGAAGGAAAAAACAGGAAAAGAACGGATTTTAATTTTAGGTGCCAGCGGATTTTTAGGCAATGCCATTTACAAAGAGCTTTGTGGTTATTTTAAAACGTTTGGAACGTACTTCACGCCCAAAAATGAGTTTGTAAAAAACAAACAGTTTACTCATTACAACCATACTGAAGACGATATTTTTGAAATCCTGAACTGGATTAAGCCAACGATCGTGATTTCTGCACTGAGAGGCGATTTCAATACTCAAGTACTGGCTCATCAACATCTTGTAGAGTATATAGCAAACCATAACTGCAAGGTTCTCTTTCTATCCTCGGCCAATGTGTTTGACGCCTATAGCAAATTCCCAAGTTACGAGTTTGACAAAACTTACAGCAATAGTGTTTATGGGCATTTCAAGATAAAAATTGAAAATATGCTCTTGAAGCTCCCCAAACAGAAATGGGCCATCATACGGTTGCCAATGGTGTTTGGCCCAAGTTCGCCACGAGTAGAAGAACTGCTCACGAGCATTAGAAACAACGAACCCGTGGAAGTGTTTCCTAATTTGGTCATGAACGTGACTTCTTTTGATAAAGTTTCCCAACAAATACATTATATCATTAACCGGAAGAAGGTGGGCATCTTTCATTTGGGCAGTAACGACTTGGTACACCATGATGATTTCATTAAAGAATTACTTCAAAATTTAGGAATAGAAAAGCCTCTGTTGAAGCAAGTTTTCACCACCAATGACGAACGTTATCTGGCCGTGCTTCCAAAGGAAAATCTATTACCAAAACATTTACAGGTAGCCAGCCAAGAGATATTGAGCGAACTTAAAGTTTAATTGACAACCCAGATATATTTCAGTATCTTTAAACAAAAATACCATGAGCAAATTATCCGAAGACGATATCCAAAAAAAATTGATTCGCTACCCTGATTGGGAGTATTTTGACAACGCCTTGAATGCCGAGTTTGAGTTTGAAAATTTCAAGGATTGTTTCAGTGCCATGTCACGCATTGCTTTTGAATGCGAAGCACTTAACCATCATCCTGATTGGACCAATGTTTATAACGTACTCTCCATTTCGCTCTCCACTCATGATGCTGGCGGCGTAACTGACAAAGACTTTAAGCTACTGGAAGCTATAGAAGCCATAGTAGAAGTTGAGGATTAATTTTTAGATTTTTTTAAGAAATATTTTTTACATTACTACCCCAATACGTAAGTAGTGAAAAAAAATATTTTTACCTCTATTCTTTTTCTTCTTTTCATTTCTCTCAGTGCCCAAAGTAATGATGTGTTTTGCGAACAAGTTTCGGCATTACAACAACTTATAAAAACAGAGCATTACAGCCCAAAACCTCTCAACGATTCTCTATCCAAAGGTGTTTACGGCTTGTTTTTAAAAACCCTAGATCCCGACAAAGAGTTTTTCATTTCCAAAGACTATGACCTGTTTAGTAGTGACACCTATGAATTGGACAACTACATACAGGCTGGCACATGCGGTTTTATAGATAAATATATTGAGACTCTCAAAGAGCGCATTTTAAATGCCAAAGCCATTATTGAATCCTTGGAAAAAGAAACCTTGGATTATTCAGGTCGGGATACTCTCTATTTTGACGCCGATAAATCCAACAAAGTACTGCTGGACAATACCCAAACACGCCGGTTATGGAGTAAACGATTGCGCTATAAAATAGCAACCACTGCTCTTGAAGACGATAGTATTTTTGACCATGTTAAAGCCAATTTCAAAACCTTGGTTAGCGAGTTGAAAAATAAGGTTTTAAAGCGCCAGCTTTGTGTTTTGGATGAAATGCTTTTGCAGAATGGCGGATTGGAGAAATTTGTCAAAGAATCTTTCCTCAATGCCATGGCAGCATATCAAGACCCCAACTCTACATTTTTCAACCTTTCAGAAAAGAAACTTTTTGAAGATGGCCTATCGGCAAATCAGCTTTCATTTGGAATCAACACCGAAAAAAACAGAGACGGTGATATTGTGATTGCCTACATTACACCTGGAAGCGTTGCCTATGAAAATGGGAGTTTTGATCCCAACGACATTATACAATCCTTGACTTCAGGAAACGATCAATTAGAAACCTATTGTATTTCTAACGATGATGTCATGGCATTCACCAATGATGAAAAACACATGACTGTTACGTTTAAAATCAAAAAACGAAATGGATCAATTCAGCAAATTGAACTCACCAAAAGCCTGTTAAAAGTTGAAGAAAACCTTACCAGGGCCTATATTATTGATGGAGGCTCAAAATTGGGCTATATAAATATTCCCAGTTTTTACACAGATATGGAATCTGTAAACGGTCTAGGCCTGGCCAATGATGTGGCAAAAGAACTCTACAAGCTCAACAAAGAGAACATTACTGGCTTAATCCTGGATTTAAGATTCAATGGCGGCGGTTCCATGAAAGAGGCTTCAGATTTGGCTGGAATGTTCATAGATAGAGGGCCTGTTTCGGTTTTGAAATATAAAAATGGAGATACCTATACGGTTCGTGACCCCAATCGTGGTACGCTTTTCAATAAACCCATAGTAATTCTCATCAATGCCTTTAGTGCCTCGGCGTCTGAATATTTTGCCAGTACCTTACAGGATTACAACCGAGCCATTCTAGTGGGCAGCACCACACATGGAAAGGCCTCAGCGCAAGTACTACTCCCCTTAAGTGACACTGACGATTTGGGTTTTTGCAAGCTCACAGTAGAAAAATTTTATAGAATTACAGGGAAAAGCCATCAATCTGTTGGGGTTATTCCAGACATAGAGCTCCCGTCACTCTATGACAATTTTGACACAAGAGAACGTTATGAAGACTTTGCTTTGCAAAACGACTCCATTCAGACAAAGTATAAATTCACACCTTTAAAACCCCTACCTATTGAAAAACTTGATGCCGAAAGCAAAAATCGCATTGGTGCCAATGGTATTTTTGACGAAATCAAATCTATTAATGAACAGCTTGTAGAAAATTATATCAAGAAAAATATAAGTTACCCGCTTACCTTAGATGCCATTCATCAAGATATTTCAAGTTACATTGAGCTGTGGGAGCGCTATTACAGTATTATAGCAGAACAAAAGGCATCCTATTCAGTAAAAAATACGACTTCTACCGAGGACGTTCTTCAGTATAATAGTGATGAAACAAAAAGTAATGAAGAAATCATGGAAGCCATTTCCAAAGATATTTACATAAACGAAGCCTATTCCATATTATCCAATTACATTAACCTAAATTAATTCTACCCGCATGAAAAATTTCACACGTATCCTAGTTTTATTACTTGTAACGTCTGCCTCAGTCCATTCACAGTCTTTTAAAAGCGCCGTGGAATATCTTGACTTTATCTCCAACGAACAGCAAGATATATCCAAAAACATGTGGCGTTACACTAAAGCTCTTGCCCATAGTAAAAGTGACAGAACCATTCTAAAGAGACGGGAAAGCATGATAAAAACTCTGGAAAAAGCCATAGCAAATATTCAAAAAGCCGATGGATATGATGGTGACGACTACAAGAATCAGGTTTTGGAATACATGCGCCTAAATGAAAGTCTTTTGAAACATGACTACGCCAAAATAGTAGACATGAAAGAAGTTGCCGAACAATCCTACGACCTTATGGAAGCCTATATGCTAGCCCAGGAAATGGCCGACCAAAAAATGGAGGAAGCCCAAAAACTTTACGAAACCAATTTCTATCAATATGCAGCCAAGCACAACATCAATATTATTGAAAACGATTCTGATTTGAGCAAGAAAATGAAACTTTCCAATGACGTTTTTAAACATTACAATGAAATGTACTTGCTCTTCTTCAAGGCGCACATTAATCAAATATACCTCTGGGATGCTATGAAAGCCAATGACATCAGCTCCATTCAGCAAAATACAAATGCGTTAAACCAAGCGGCAAAAAGCGGCCTTGAAGCGTTAGACACCATATCACCCTACAGCAACGACAAATCGTTAATTGAAGCGACCAGGAAAGTTTTTGAAAATTATATTAAAGAAACCGAAACCAGCATGCCACAAGTTATTGAATTCCATATTTTAAACGAAGATTTCGAAGCCATCAAGAATACCATAGAAAAAACACCCGAAAAAAAGAGAACTAAAGACCAAATTGAAGCCTATAATACCAAGGTAAACGAAATCAATAAGGCTATTAAAAACTACAATAAAGTGAATACTGAGATGAATCAGAACAGTGAAAAAGCTCTAAATCAGCTCAATGAAGCAAACGAAAAGTTTTTAGCCAAACACATTCCTAACGACTAGGAGATTTTATAAATTTGCTATCTCAAAAAAATACATTTAAAAATCAAGTACAAGAAATGGGAAGAGCCTTTGAATTTCGTAAAGCACGTAAAATGAAGCGTTGGGCAGCTATGAGCAAAGCCTTTACACGCATTGGGAAAGATATTGTTATGGCGGTTAAAGAAGGTGGCCCTGACCCAGACAGCAACTCCCGTTTACGAGCCGTAATCCAGAATGCCAAGGCCGTTAATATGCCTAAAGACAATATTGAACGAGCCATTAAACGTGCTACGGACAAGAATCAAGGAGATTACAAAGAAGTGCTTTTTGAGGGTTATGCCCCACACGGTATTGCTATTTTAGTTGAAACTGCTACAGATAACAATACCAGAACCGTGGCCAACATTCGAAGTTATTTCAATAAGTGTGACGGTAGTTTAGGCACCTCTGGATCCGTCTCCTTTATGTTTGACCATACCTGCAATTTCAGAATTAACCCAGAAGGTCAGGATCCCGAAGAATTGGAATTGGAAATGATAGATTTTGGTGTAGAAGAAGTTTTTGCAGATGAAGATGGCATCATGTTGTATGCCCCTTTTGAGAATTTTGGAGCCATTCAATCTGAATTGGAAACGAGAGGCCTAGAAATTCTTTCCTCAGGTTTTGAACGCATTCCGCAGGTTACCAAAAAACTATCTGCCGAAGAAGCTGCCGATGTTGAAAAGCTGCTCGAAAAAATAGAAGAAGATGACGATGTCCAGAATGTGTACCACACTATGGAAGAATCTGAAGACTAAATAAAAGCTGCATTACTGCAGCTTTTTTCCTTTTTAACATTTTGTTTTTAAAAACATTAGAGTCTAATAGCTATTTTAGTAAACTTTAACTTTTAACTAAATCTAAATGAAGACTCAAAAATTCTTTTACTTTAAATCTTTTGTCTTCTTTTTAACGCTGTTAATTGCATTAGTGCCAACCGATGCCACAGCTCAGAAAAAGAACAAGAAAAAGAAGAAAGATGCACAGGAGGAAGTGCAAAAACCCAAAAAAGACGAAAAATCAATCCAAGAACTCACCAAGGGCAGTACCAAATTAGAAGGTCTTTTTACCATTTACCAAGATACCGTAAACGGATCTATCCGAATGGTGATAAAGGAA
>JAGQZG010000208.1 GCA_020435705.1 Mangrovimonas sp. | reverse complement strand
GGCGACTTTGTTCGCGATAAGGATGCCGTTACTTCTACCCTTTTGGCTTGCGAAATTGCTGCTCAGGCTAAGGCCCATGGCAGTTCGTTTTACAAGGAATTACTAAAACTTTATGTTGAACATGGCTTCTATAAGGAGAAGCTTATTTCTTTAACCAAAAAAGGGATGGAAGGTGCACAGGAAATCAAACAAATGATGGTAGATGCCCGAGAAAACCCTTTAAAGGAAGTCAATGGCAATAAAGTGGTTCGGATGGAAGACTACCTTTTATCTATAGCCAAAAACCTAGTGGATGGCACCACCCAATCTATTGATGTTCCCAAATCAGATGTGTTGATTTATTATACGGAAGATGGCAGCAAGGTCGCATTACGACCCAGTGGTACCGAGCCCAAGATAAAATTTTACATAAGTGTTAATGCGCCTTTAGACAATGTGTCAGATTTTGAACAAGTGGAGCAACTTTTGGATAGCAAGATTGACGCTATTGTTACAGACATGAAATTAAGTTAATGGAATATATAAAAAAGCTTCTACCCTTTGTTAAACAGTATAAAAAGTATGCGTATTTAAACATATTTTTTAATGTCTTATATGCTGTATTTGGCACGCTATCATTCGTTTCGCTAATGCCCATGCTAAAGGTGTTATTGAAATCGTCGGAACGAATCCTAGTGAAACCCGTGAGAAGCAATTATGAGGGATTTATAGCTTTAGGAGACTACTATAACGATCTGCTTAATTATTTCATCACCACTAAGATACAAGAGAATGGCCAATACTATGTCTTGACGATTATGATTGTCTTGGTGCTTTCTACCTTTTTACTTAAAAACCTATCCGATTATTTTTCCAATTTCTTTTTGGCCTATTTACGAAATGGTATATTGAAGGACATTAGGGATAAGTTATATGGAAAAACCCTTGAGTTGCCCATTGCGTATTTCAACGAAAAAAGAAAAGGAGATATTATTGCCCGAATTTCTGGCGATGTAAATGAGATTCAAAATTCACTATTGGCCATTTTGGAATTATTGGTAAGAGAACCCTTAACAATCCTGTTCACCATTTTGGTCATGTTTACCATAAGTTTAAAACTGACCATTTTTGTATTCATTTTCATCCCTATTTCCGGATTCATTATTTCACGAATAGGAAAAAGTTTAAAAAAACGCTCTAATAAAGTACAAGTAGAAACGGGGTTGTTTTTATCTACATTAGATGAAACTCTGGGAGGATTGAAAGTCATTAAAGGGTTTAATGCCGAAAATAAATTTCTTTCCATTTTCCAAAAATCTACGTACAGACTCTATAAATTCTCAAATAATTTAGCCCACAGACAAAATCTTGCATCACCTACCAGTGAGTTCCTGGGCATTGTCGTTATTGCCGTAATTCTACTCTATGGAGAAAAAATGGTTTTGGTAGACAAAACACTTACCGAAGACCAATTTATTACTTATATGGCGTTGGCTTACAATATTCTAACACCAGCCAAATCCATTAGCAAAGCAAGCTATAAAGTAAAAGCCGGAAATGCTTCGGCCGAAAGGGTCTTGGAAATTTTAAATACGGAAAACGCTCTAAAAGACAAGCCCAATGCACATGATAAGACCGACTTTACCGAGGCTATCCATTTAGATAATATTTCCTTTAAGTATGAAGACGATTTGGTTTTGAAAAACTTCTCTCTTAAAGTGCCCAAAGGAAAAAGCGTGGCCTTGGTGGGGCAATCCGGAAGCGGAAAAAGTACCATTGCCAATTTGGTAACGCGTTTTTATGATGTAAATGAAGGCCGAATTACGATTGACGGTGAAGACATTAGGGATTTAACCAAGCATTCGGTAAGAGGCTTAATGGGCTTGGTAACCCAGGATTCCATCTTGTTCAACGAATCGGTTAAAAACAATTTATTAATTGGTAAAGAAGATGCTACCGATGCAGAAGTGATAGACGCCTTAAAAATTGCCAATGCCTGGGAGTTTGTAAAAGAATTGCCCAACGGGATTGACACCAATATTGGTGATGCCGGCGGCAAACTTTCGGGCGGACAAAAACAGCGATTGAGCATTGCTCGTGCGGTACTCAAGAACCCGCCCATTATGATTTTGGATGAAGCAACTTCGGCATTGGATACCGAAAGCGAAAGACTGGTTCAACAAGCTTTGGAAAACATGATGAAGAACAGAACTTCTATTGTGATTGCCCACCGACTTTCTACCATTCAAAATGCCGATGAAATTGTCGTGATGCAAAAAGGCCAAATTGTTGAACAAGGCAAACATCAAGAACTCATAGCCAAAAATGGGGTCTATAAAAAACTGGTGGAAATGCAAAGTTTCGAATAAAAAAAGGGCAGTGAAACTGCCCTTTTCCGTTCTTGTTAGACTTGGGGACGACTAACAATAAGTAGGTTTGGTGATGTAAACATAGTACAAAAAAAGTTACCGACCAAGAAAAAAATGCATTTTATCGATTATTTTTTCACTTTATCGATGTTTTATTTTTTAAAATACTGATTATCAATAATTTAATTTTACACATATAAAATCCCTAATTTGCCTTAAACCAAACACCATTTTAAAAGTCTAACTACAAAGTCCAGTTTGTGCCAAAGGATCAAGAACTTTTAGATTTAATTCTAAATGAGAAAACCAAAGACCAAGGTTTTTCTTTATTGGTAGCCACCTATAAAGAACGGTTGTATTGGCACATTAGGAATATAGTGAAATCCCATGATGATACCGACGATGTACTTCAGAATACCTTTATAAAAGTGTTTAGAAGCCTTTCGGGGTTTAAAGGCGAAAGCAAGCTCTATTCGTGGCTGTACCGCATCGCAACCAATGAAGCCATTACCTTCATCAACAGGAAATCCAAATTAATGCAGATAAGCAACGAAGAAGTGACGGAGTTGGCCATCAAGAACCTAGAATCAGACGTGTATTTTGAAGGAAATGAAATTCAGTTAAAGTTACAGAAAGCCATTACCTTACTCCCTCAAAAACAACAATTGGTATTTAACATGAAGTACTTCCAAGAAATGAAGTACAAAGACATGAGCGACATTCTGGACACCAGCGAAGGAGCCTTAAAAGCATCGTATCATTTGGCAGTAAAAAAAATAGAAGACTATTTAAAAGGAAATTAAACGTTTTGGTATATTATAAGTCAAATAAGCATGGACAAAGAGTTTAAACATATTAAGTCAAGTGGCTTTAAAGTTCCCAAAGGCTATTTTGAGTCTTTGGATGACCGCCTTTTAGATCTAACCAAGACGGGCTCTCCATTATCCAGCATACCTAACACTGGTTTTAAAGCTCCGGAAGGTTACTTTGAAAACTTCCGTATAAAACCTAAGAAAGCCAAAGTGATTACCTTGAAACGGGTGCTCTACATATCAGGTGTCGCTGCTGTACTAGCGTTGCTTATTACCGTTTTTGTTCCAAGAAACACTCTTAGTTTTGATTCTTTGGAAACCGCAACTATAGAAACTTATCTTTTGGAAGAATCCTATCAACCTTCCGATATAGCCTCTTTACTGAACGAAAATGAGCTCACCCTTGAAAGCTTTAATCTTGTTCCAGATGAAGAGCAACTGGAAGATTATGTAATCCAAAATTCATCCATTGAAAACCTACTAGATTTGTAAGTCATGAAAAAAACACTCCTCATAACCGTTTTTCTTGCCATCACAACTTTTGTGAATGCACAAAATAGAGACAAACTAAAGGCTTTGAAAATAGCCTTCATTACCGAACGCTTGGACTTGACCCAAAGTGAAGCTCAAAAATTCTGGCCTATATATAATGCTTTTGAAGAAAAAGAACGGGAATTTAGAAGGGATAATTTTATGGAACGTCGAAACCTGAAGTGGGAAGACCTCACCGAAGAAGATGCGCAAAAACTGATTGATGACTTCATCAAAAATGAAGATGAGATGCATGCGCACCGTCAAAAATTTATTGCCGACTTACGTAAAGTCCTTCCTGCCAAAAAAATAATCCTCCTTAAGAAAACGGAAGACGATTTTAAACAGGAAATGCTTGAACAGTATAAAATGCGACGTGGCGGCGGTGGTAGACCTTAAACGCTATTCCCCCCTGAAAGTAAGCTTAGACACTCTACCTTGTCCGGCAGCATAAGCCGTACTATCGTTAATAAAACGTAAAGTATAAAAGCCCTCATTACTCAAGTGTTTCCAAGTGGTGCCGCTATCGTTACTGTAGTCTATACCCTTAAAACCTAAG
>JAGQZG010000207.1 GCA_020435705.1 Mangrovimonas sp. | reverse complement strand
GTCGGTTTTAGAAATTCCGATGATGGAGGGTCAAGCTATGTGTTTGCACTGGCTTCACAAATTTTAACCTGGACAGATACGCAAATAACAGTAGAAGTTCCTTCTAAAGCTGGAACGGGAACTATTGCTATCATTAATTCAGCCGGTGATACGATTTTAGCATCCTCCAGCTCCAGCCTGGCGGTAGATTATGCGCAGCTGAACGCAACGTATGATGTAGGATCTGGAGATTATGCTTACCAAACCCAGCATATCAATGATGATGGATCTGGGGGGTATGTATGGCAAATGTTTACGGATTTTGATTCCAATACTGCAGCCAAAGAATCGTTTATCAGAGCATTTGATTCTTGGCGTTGTGAAACGGCTATCAACTGGACTATTGGGGCAACTACCACAACCGATGTTGTGGCTTCTGATGGAATTAATATTATTCGATTTGATAATGGAGCTGAATTGCCCGATGGGGTTTTGGGACGTTGTACGTCGAGATATTCAGGATGTATTGTTGGTGGGACTGATTTGCAATGGTATGTTTCTGAACTAGATATTAATTTTAATGATACAACCAATTGGCAGTATGGGCCAACCCTTGCTAATGGCGCCCAAATAGACTTTGAGACAGTTGCCGTACACGAATTAGGACACGGCCATCAGCTGGCACACGTTATCAATTCAAGTGCTATAATGAATTATTCTTTAGGGTTTGGAGTTAATAAGAGAGTATTAAGCTCCAATGATATTGCATGTGCTGGAGACATACAAAGTAGAAGTAATAGTTTTACCCCTTGTGGTCAGCCATCTATGGTAGACTTTGACTGTTCAACCTTAAGCATTAATGAAAGCAATCTCGCTGAAGCTATTAGTGTGTATCCTAATCCCGCGACAAATGAACTGTTCATCAAGAAATCAAACAATTCCATTGCATTAGATCGCATAGAAATATATAGTGTTACTGGAAAAATGGTTTACTCTGAAATTGTTGAAGAGTCTGTTTTAGAGCAAAAACTAGATTTAAGAACCTTTTCAAAAGGAGTCTATTTCTTAAGTATCAGTTCAGGCATTAACAACACAGTGAAGAAAATTGTAATAAACTAGAATAAAAAAAGCACCCGATAAATCAAGTGCTTTTTAAGGATGGATATGAATTATGAATAGTTTAATACTACATGCAATGTAGGTAAAAATATTAATATAAAAGGGTTTTACAAACCCTTTTTTTGATGAAATGTTAAAAAATTAGGATTAAAAAAAAGGTTTGGCAAAAAAATCCGATGAATTTCAGCAAGTTGAGAATAGGATTCATACAATAAATTAACGTTTTTAACGATTTATTAAGTAAAACCTGTTAACTACCATGAAAAAGCTGCTAGGACTTTTTTCAACGATCATTGCTTTTGTCTTTTTGTCGTGTAATCAAGACACTACAGATCCTGTTGGGCAAAGCCCAGAAGAAGCCAAACTTGTTATTAAATTAAAGTTTGACCCTAATCAAGTTAGACTTAATAACTTAGGGCAGCCTGCAGCCATTCCAGAGGGTAATGCCGCCCAGACACCTTCTATTAGCAGAATGAGTGCAAATTATATCGAGTTTGCACCAAGTCCATATACACCTCTAGGAGATGGAGAAATCATTTTTAATGGAAGCCAAACCACCGCTGGAGGTGATATGGCCATTGATTTTCAAAATGCAATTTTTGGTGGCGATGGCGATGTGTTTTTTGAATTGCCATTATCCGAAGTAACTTCGGGAACCTATAAATGGGTAAGAGTATCCCTGGCCTATCAAGAAGGAGATATAGACTTTCTATTGCAAGGCAATGATTATACAGGAACTTTAGCCAGCTTTGTAGGGTATAACACCTACATTACTTCTTTTGATTTGAATGGCACCACCTTCCAAGTGAACGACAATAGATTGCAGGGTTATTGGGCTTTTGAGGTCTTAGGGTTTACTTCGCAAGGACAAGCCCCTGAAGGCGCTACGACAGTGCCCAATCCTTTGTTTGATACCTCACCAATTCCTCAAGGGTCTTGTGTGGTCACTGGTGAATTTCAAGACGGACTGACCATCACTGGAAACGAAACTCAAAATGTTGAAGTAACACTTTCTTTCTCCATCAATAATAGTTTTGAATGGACAGAGGTAAACCCCGATGGTAAGTTTGAACCTTCTATAGAGGAACAGGTAGTAGATATGGGCTTGAGAGGGTTGATACCAATCGTTACTAATTAAAATCATTCTAAATACTGTTTTATATAGTATAACCCTTTGCTATCACGTTATTGTGAACTAAATTTGTGTAGTTAAACTAACAACTACACAATGAGCGGAATTTTGAATTCTTCGGTCGGAAGAAAGTTCGCTATGGCACTTTCGGCTTTCTTCCTGATGATTTTCTTGTTACTACATGTTACGGTCAATTTAATTTCAGTATTTAGTGAAAGTACATTCAATGAAGCGTCCCATTTTATGGGAACTTTTCCATTGATACAATTTGTGATGCAGCCCATCTTGATTATTGGCGTGGTCTTCCATTTTGTTATGGGCTTTGTTTTGGAGGCTAAGAACAGAAGTTCAAGAACGGTTAAGTATTTCAAGAATAATGGTGCTGCCAATTCTACTTGGATGAGTAGAAACATGATTTACAGTGGTGCATTTATTCTCATCTTTTTGATTATTCACTTCATTGATTTCTGGATCCCTGAAATGAATTATAAGTATATTGAATTCTTGCCAGAAGATCCAAACCGTTATTACCACGAGCTTCAAGAAAAGTTTGTTCCTCTTTGGCGTGTAGCAATGTATTGCCTAGGGTTCGTTTTCTTAGCCTTACATTTATTGCATGGCTTTATGTCGGCTTTCCAATCGGTTGGAGCCAATAATAAATATACTAAAGGAATGAAAGGGTTTGCCAAAGCATATTCTATTGTGGTGCCTGCCTTATTTATTTTCATTGCTTTATACCACCATTTTTCACACTAAAAATATATCTAACATGGCTTTAGATTCCAAAATACCTAAAGGTCCAATTGCTGATAAGTGGACACATTACAAAGACAAAATTAACTTGGTAAACCCAGCCAATAAGCGTCTAATAGATGTGATTGTGGTTGGAACAGGTCTTGCCGGTGGATCAGCCGCTGCGACCTTAGCAGAATTAGGATACAATGTAAAAGCATTTTGTTTCCAGGATTCGCCACGTCGTGCACACTCCATTGCCGCACAGGGGGGGATTAATGCTGCCAAAAATTACCAAGGGGATGGCGATTCCATTTATCGTTTATTCTATGATACCGTCAAAGGGGGCGATTATCGTTCTCGTGAAGCTAACGTTTATCGTCTAGCCGAGGTTTCCGGAAGTATTATTGACCAATGTGTGGCTCAAGGGGTTCCTTTTGCCCGTGAATATGGCGGTATGTTGGACAACAGATCTTTTGGTGGAGTTTTAGTATCTAGAACTTTTTACGCAGCAGGACAAACAGGACAACAATTATTGCTTGGAGCGTATTCGGCAATGAACCGTCAAATAGGCCGTGGTAAAATTAAAATGTACAACCGCCATGAGATGTTGGATGTGGTGATTGTCAACGGAAAAGCACGAGGCATTATCACCAGGAATTTGGTCACTGGCGAAATTGAGCGTCATTCGGCGCATGCGGTGGTTTTAGGAACTGGAGGTTATGGAAATGTCTTTTTCTTATCTACCAATGCCATGGGAAGTAATGTAACTGCGGCATGGAAAGCCCATAAGCGTGGAGCTTACTTTGCCAATCCTTGTTATACCCAAATTCACCCAACATGTATTCCGGTTTCAGGAGATCATCAATCTAAATTGACCTTGATGTCCGAATCCCTTCGTAATGACGGCCGTATATGGGTGCCTAAAAAATTAGAAGATGCACAAGCAATCCGTGAAGGAAAATTAAAACCCACGCAGCTTGCTGAAGAAGATAGAGATTATTATTTGGAACGCCGTTATCCAGCATTTGGGAACTTAGTTCCCAGAGATGTGGCTTCAAGAGCGGCCAAGGAACGTTGTGATGCCGGTTTTGGTGTCAATGCCACGGGTGAAGCAGTGTATTTGGATTTTGCTGCTGCCATTCAACGCTACGGAAAAGAGCAAGCACACATTAAAGGACTGGATGAAAATGATCCAAAACTCATTAAAGAACTTGGAGACAAAGTGATTGAGACCAAGTATGGTAACTTGTTCCAGATGTATGAAAAAATAGTTGATCAAAATCCGTATGAAACACCTATGATGATTTATCCAGCCGTGCATTACACGATGGGCGGTCTTTGGGTAGATTACAATTTGATGACGAATGTAGA
>JAGQZG010000206.1 GCA_020435705.1 Mangrovimonas sp. | reverse complement strand
CCAGAGAAAAACCCAGATTTAGTCTTGGACTTGGAAATTACAGAAACCGAAGGCGGTTATAAGGTGAAAAACGAAACCCGTTTTGAAGAGACTTTAGCCTTAAAGCTTTCATCACTCTATAGCCTTAAATAATCCCATGCTTAAATGGCTCACTTTACATATCATTGCTTTATGGTTTCTGCCTGCCCAGGATTTAGAAATGCTCCGCAATGCCTATAAAGAAGCGGGTCAAGACGATTCTAAAATAGAAACCTTTGAAGCCTTAGTAAACAATGTTTCCAAAGAAGACAATACAGTTTTAGTAGGTTATAAAGCCGCCGCACTTACTTTAAAAGCCAAGCTTGAAAAGACCATTAAATCTAAAAAAAGTACGTTCATTGAAGGACGGGATTTGCTGGAATATGCTATCAACAAAACGCCCGATAATGTTGAATTGCGATTCATCAGACTGGGCATTCAGGAAAACACGCCCAAGATTCTTAAATATAAAGATAAGATTGAAACCGATAAAGCTTTCCTGCTTGAGCATTATAATGCGATTGCTTCCCAAGATTTAAAAAACCATATCACTAGTTATATAAAACAATCCAAAGAATTTACAGCAGCCGAAAAGCAATCAATTAACTTATAATTTCATTATTTTTGGCTAATATCAGGCTTAACAATAAGTGACCAACCAAAACATAAAAAATCAAATTGAGCAACACAAGGTATGCATAGTCATTCCTACTTATAACAATGAACGCACGCTCAAACAAGTCATAGACGGCGTTCTTAATTATTCTAACCATGTGTTGGTAATAAACGATGGCTCGACTGATAGCAGTAAGAGTATCTTAAGTGCCTATCCCAACATCCATCAAATACACCTTGAAAAGAATCAAGGAAAAGGAAATGCTTTAAGACAAGGATTTAAACAGGCTGTTTTGCTGGGTTATCGCTTTGTCATAACTATAGATTCTGACGGTCAGCACTTTCCTGAAGATATCCCCGTATTTCTAGAAGCATTTGAAGCCGAAAAAGAAGACAAATTATTACTGATAGGCGCTCGTAACATGACCCAAGATGGGGTTCCTAAAAAGAGTAGTTTCGGGAACAATTTCTCCAATTTTTGGTATTGGGTGGAAACGGGCATTAAACTTTCCGATACCCAATCTGGTTTTAGGCTCTATCCCGTTCACTTCCTTAAAAACTTGACATTTTACACACGCAAATTTGAATTTGAAATTGAAGTTATTGTTCGGGCAGCTTGGAACGATGTTGTTGTGAAAAATGTGCCCATCCAAGTGCACTATGATCAGGAAGACCGCATTTCACACTTTAGGCCTTTCAAGGATTTTACTCGTATCAGCATTTTGAACACCTGTTTGGTTACCATCACTTTTCTGTACATAAAACCTTTAAATTTTCTTAAAAGCCTGAAACGAAAGGGATTTAGGAGATTTTTAACTGAAGATTTTCTACACAACCACGATTCGCCAAGAAAGAAAGCGTTGTCCATTGCTTTAGGTATTTTCATTGGACTTTCACCGCTTTGGGGGTTCCATACCTTATTGGTTATTTTTTTGGCCATGGTATTACGGCTTAATAAAGTGATTGCCTTTGCGTTTTCCAATATTAGCATTCCGCCCATGATTCCGTTCATACTTTACGCCAGTACGTTGATGGGTAATTTTGTTTTGGGGCAACAAATGGAATATTCCTTTAGTGATTTTACCCAAAACTTTGAGTTTTACAAAAACCTTCGTACCTATATTATTGGCAGTTTTTCTTTGGCGATAATTGCTGCTGTTTGTTTCGGAATTTTGGGTTATATTACATTCAAGATTTTCAACAGGATACAACCCGCCTTAAAAAATGGATAGGTTTTTTTTTCGCACTTTCCAATGGCTAAAAACCCACAAGCTCTGGAGCATTTTTGCTTTCGTGACTTGTTTTGTGGGGTTGGGCATCTATGTGCAAAATCTGCGTTTTGAAGAAGATATTACCAAACTTATTCCTGTTGATAAGGAAAATGCTGTTTACCAAAAGGTACTGAACACGGTTAACTTTGCCGATAAAATTATCATCAACATTTCCCGTGACACCAAAGCTTCACCACAGGATTTAGTTGACGCAGCCAATGCGCTTTCAGATAGCTTAGCCACACTACAACCAGACTACATTGCCCAAATTCAAGGGAAGATTGCCGAGGATAACATTGACAGTACTTTACTTTTTGTTTACAATCATTTACCTCTTTTTCTTGAGCCAAAAGATTACCAAACAATTCAGCGAAAATTAAATAAAGATAGTATTGAAGCTATCACTCTAGCCAACTATAAATCCCTGATTTCTCCTAGTGGAATTATCTCCAGAGAAACTATTCTAAGAGATCCTTTAGGCCTCACGTTTATGGCTCTTAAAAACCTAAGACAAAGTGGTCTTAACAGTGATTTTATTGTGGAAAACGGGTATGTGATGAGTGAGGACAAACAGCACATCCTGTTATTCCTTTCACTGGCTACCGAAACCAATGAAACCAAAAAGAACACACTTTTTGTACAGGAATTGAATCGTATGGTTGACACTGTAAATCAATCCTTTCAAGATAAAATCAAGGTAAGCGCCTTTGGGTCAACCCTCGTTGCGGTAGCCAATGCCAATCAAATAAAGACCGACATTCAATTTACCGTTGGGATTGCATTAACCCTTTTACTCCTTATTCTGATTGTTTTTTACCGAAAGTTTTACATTCCTATTATTCTGTTTATTCCCACCCTTTTTGGCGGACTCCTAGCCATGGCTGTACTGTGCTTGGTAAGGCAGGAAATATCGGCTATCTCTTTAGGAATTGGTTCTGTTTTATTGGGAATTACCATTGATTATTCGCTGCACATCTTAACGCACATTAGGAGCAATAACGATCCCAAAGAGCTTTATAAAGAAATTACCCAACCTGTATTGATGAGCAGTTTCACTACGGCTTTGGCCTTCATGTGCCTGTTGTTTTTAAGTTCACAAGCATTGCAGGATTTAGGCTTGTTTGCGGCTATAAGTGTCTTGGGGGCCTCCTTTTTTGCCCTTCTTTTTATTCCGCAGGTATATAAGGAACGTTTTGCTTCCAAGAGGCAACAGACTGTTTTGGATAAGGTAGCGGCTTATCCTTTACATCAAACCAAATGGTTAGTAACGCTTTTGGCCATCTTTCTTGCGGTAAGTTTGTTTACCTATCACAAGGTAAAGTTTAATAAGGACATTGCTTCCCTAAACTTTGAACCAGTGCATTTAAAGCAAGCCGAAGTCCAGTTGGACCAGCTCACCAATAGCCAATCCAAATCCATCTACTTGGTAACGTATGGCGTTACCGAAGAAGATGCTTTGCAAAAAAACGACAAGGTCTTCCAACGACTTCAAAAACTAAAAGATGATGGTGAAATTCTTCGTTTTAATTCGGTAGGGGGTATTGTAAATTCCAAGGCTGCCCAGCGAGAAAAAATAAAAGAATGGAATGCCTTTTGGACATCACAGCAAAAAGATTCTGTGTCTTCCCTTTTGATAGCTAGCAGTGTTCCTTTAGGTTTTAAGGCAACCACTTTCAACACTTTTTATGAGCATTTAAATAGCTCTTTCACTACCCAAGAACCAGAGGCTTTTTCTACTTTGAAATTGATAGACCCTAATGATTTCATTAGCTCTAAAGAAGGTATGGCTACCGTGAGCAGTCTGGTTAAAGTTGAACACACTAAAGCCGCACAACTGGAAAGTGCCTTTAAGGATATTCCCAATACCGTAACCATTGATAGACAACAAACCAGCGAACGTTTTCTTGGACACTTAAAATCGGATTTCAATCATTTGATGCAGTACTCCTTAGTCGTGATCTTGCTATTGCTTCTGGTTTTTTACAGGAGTGTTTCCCTAACCTTGGTAACGGCAATTCCCATTTGTTTAACCTGGTTGCTTACTATTGGGATTATGGGCATTTTAGGCTTGCAATTCAATATTTTCAACATCATTATCTCAACTTTTATTTTTGGTTTGGGCATAGACTACAGCATTTTTGTAACCAATGGGATGTTGCATCATTACCGAACTGGTGAGGACATTCTGAAGACTTATAAAACTTCAATTATCTTATCGGTCATTACTACTATACTAGGAATTGGTGTACTTATTTTTGCCAAACATCCTGCCTTGCATTCGGTGTCTACTATTTCGGTAATAGGGATCTTATCGGCCTTGGTTATTGCCTTTTCAATTCAACCCTTATTGTTCAAATTACTTATAGGCAGTCACACCAAGCGCCCTATACCTATTAGGCATTTAATTCATTCCGCCATTTCGTTTGGTTATTTTGGTCTTGGGGGTTTGATTCTCTCGGTTTTAAGCGTGGTGTTGATT
>JAGQZG010000205.1 GCA_020435705.1 Mangrovimonas sp. | reverse complement strand
GCAAATCCGCAGAGAACAAACCAAATAAAATTTTCCCATTTAAAATTATCAATAGATCCTTCGTGAGTAACAAAAAATGCAAAATAGGCAATGATATAAACCAAGGTGATTTGACCTACTGAAATAAATAAATTGGCTCGCTTGTATAGTTCGGAAACCGTTAGGATGGTCACAATCCCAGCTATAATTTGAAGAAACATGTACTCATAGCTATTGGGAACTATGGAACCCAACAGCAAGACAGTGATAACGTGCGAGAACAGGCCAAGTCTGGCATCAAAAAAGGCTTTGAGAACCAAGGGTAAAATAGCTATAGGGACAACATATATAAACTTGGAGTTGTAGTTCACCACTAAGGTTGTAATCACAACCATCATGATAATGTTGAAGAATATAAAAGTGACCTTGGTATTGTTCTCAAAAATGTCCAGCCTATATTTCCTTAAGAACAACAAAAGCATCAACAACGCCAGTGCAACCAGAACCGTATAGGCCAAAATTATCCAGTTGTAATTGGACTTTGTCCACGCCTGGTTTTCATATTCTGATTCCAACGACTTCAAAATTTGAAATTTATCGCCCTGCACCACTTCACCTTTTGAAATAATGAGGGTTTGTTTCTCGATAATACCTCTGGTATAGGAAATACCATCCAGCGCATCATTAATAACTTGCTCGGTAAGTGCCTTGTTATAAACAAGATTGGGTTCAACAATATCAAAGAAAATAGATGTAATCGTGTTGGAAAACGAACTCAGATTGGCTTCGGTCAACCGTTTATTGATAATACCGCTTACCTCCGATTGTTTAGTAAGGTTGGAGAACTTGGTCGTTTCTGTTTCTGCTTTATCATCAAGAATGACCACCGTTCTATCTTCAGGGAAATTCAAGGATTCCGAAAGCACTCCAAACGTGTATAGCTCATCTATAATGTTATTACAAACGCCATAAAGTTTGGTGTGCGCTGTGGGTTGCAAAGAATCTTTCTCCAAATGTTCAAAAGCTTCCTTTAGTTTTTCCTTGACATTAGCTTTAGCCGATTTATCCCTATCGAAATAATATTCGGCATTATTCTTAATCTTATTTTTTTCTTCTGAAACTTCGGCGTCGGATTTCTTAATGGCAAATGTAAAAGGCGCCTGAAGGGTTTCCGACTGCCAAGGTTTTCCCTTTTCGAAATTGTATTTAAACCGCCCACTTTTGGGAAATAGATAAACAATCAGGATAGTTGAGCCTATTAATAAGAGTAACTTATAGATCAGCGAATGGTTGCGATACAGTTTGTTGGTGAAATTCTTCATTAAGCGTCTTCAGAATATTCAAATGTAATAAAAATTAATCCGATTAGACCAGCTTTTTAGAACTGATACTTTTAGGTCATTCTCTTAAAATTTACGTAATTTGCACAACTAAAACTATAAAAAAATACGATGTCAAAAGAAGTAGTAATTGTTTCAGCAGCTAGAACACCAATAGGTAGCTTCTTAGGTGCTCTTTCATCTATTCCTGCTCCCAGACTGGGAGCCGTAGCTATTAAAGGCGCCTTGGAGAAAATAAATTTAGATCCAAGCTTAGTTCAAGAAGTTTTTATGGGGCAAGTGGTGCAAGCCGGTTCAGGGCAAGCGCCTGCAAGACAGGCCGCCATTTATGCGGGTATTCCCAATACCGTTCCTTGTACTACCGTGAACAAAGTGTGCTCCTCTGGCATGAAAGCGGTGATGAACGCTGTACAAACTATTGCTTTGGGGGATGCCGATATTGTTGTTGCTGGAGGCATGGAAAACATGAGCTTGATTCCGCATTATTACCACGCCCGTTCAGCTACTAAATTTGGGCCTGCAACACTGGAAGATGGCATGCAAAAAGATGGTTTGGTTGATGCCTATGACAACAATGCCATGGGAGTTTGTGCCGATGCCTGTGCCGTGGAATATAATTTCTCGCGTGAAGATCAAGATGCTTTCGCTATACAATCCTACAAACGTTCGGCTGCTGCTTGGGAAAGTGGTAAGTTTAACAATGAAGTAGTGTCTGTTGAAGTTCCACAGCGTCGTGGAGAACCTATTGTAGTTTCAAAAGATGAAGAATACACCAATGTGATTCTAGATAAAATCCCCTCATTAAGAGCTGCCTTTACCAAAGATGGTACCGTAACGGCTGCCAATGCGTCAACTATTAATGACGGTGCTGGTGCTATGGTATTGATGAGCAAGGAAAAAGCTAAAGAATTGGGTTTAAAACCGCTTGCCGTAATCAAAAGTTATGCCGATGCCGCACAAGATCCTAAATGGTTCACTACAGCACCTGCTAAAGCGCTTCCTAAGGCTTTGGCAAAAGCCAATCTGTCCATTGACCAAGTAGATTTCTTCGAATTCAACGAAGCTTTCTCGGTTGTTGGTCTTGCCAATATGAAAATTTTGGGGCTTACCGATGCGAATGTAAACGTTAATGGCGGAGCCGTTTCATTGGGCCATCCACTGGGTTGTTCAGGTGTGAGAATACTTATCACATTATTGAATGTTCTGGAACAAAACGGTGCCAAAATAGGTGCTGCGGCTATTTGTAATGGCGGTGGCGGAGCCTCAGCTATGGTCATAGAACGACTCTAAACTCTTTTGAATGCAATACGGCGTTTGTAATTTAAGCATTGTTCCTTTAAGGCTTGAACCTTCCGATACCAGTGAACTTGTATCCCAGGTTCTTTACGGCGAACACTTTAAAATAGTGGAGCAACGCAAAGCTTGGAGCAAAATAAGGATTGCATTTGATAACTACGAAGGATGGGTTGACAACAAACAATACAAAGAGATTACCGAAGACGACTACAAGGCCTTGGAGAATTCGCCTTTAATTCTGAGCAATGAACTGTTGGAGTATGTTTATGATGAAACTAATTTGCTGGTGACCATTCCTTTTGGCTCTAGTTTAAATGCTCTTTCAATATTGAATCACACTCATGATGGAATAAAAATAAGCGACACACAACCTAAAGAAAACTTAGTTGAAACCGCTCTACTTTATTTGAACTCCCCATACCTCTGGGGTGGAAAAACACCCTTTGGAATAGATTGTTCAGGTTTTACTCAAATGGTTTACAAATTAAATGGCTATAAACTTTTACGCGATGCGTCACAACAAGCCACACAAGGTGAAGCGTTGAGTTTTATTGAAGAAAGCGAGCCAGGTGATTTGGCTTTTTTTGATAATGCCGAGGGAAACATTATTCATGTTGGCATCATTATGAAAGACAACTACATTATTCATGCCCATGGGAAAGTACGCATAGACAGGTTGGATCATTCCGGTATTTATAATGTTGAAAAACGAATACATACCCACAAACTGAGGGTCATCAAGAAAATTATTTAAATAAAAAAGCCACTTGAAAAAGTGGCTTTTTTATTGTATTTAATATCTAAATTATCCTCCGATGGCATCTAATTTAGCTTTCATTTCTTTTGCTTTTGCATCATTTCCAATGGCACTGTACATATTCATCAGTGTTTTGATGGCTGCATCATTTTCAGGGTCTTGCTCAAGAACACCTTCTAAGTAAGGAATCGCTTTGCGGTATACATTGAGACGTTTTTCCTTAAGTTCATCGTAACGCTTATTATCAGCAGCCGAATTACCCAACCCATTCATTTCTTCAATAATATCAGATTCTTCCGATAGAATCAATGCCGCTAAGTTCATTTTAGCATTCACATAGCTAGGGTTTAGTTCAAGTGCTTTCTTGTAATATTTTTCGGCATTCTCAATATCCTTTGCATCAGCTGACACCACACCTAAGTTGTAATACAAATCGGCGTTATTGGGATCTAATGTTGTCGCTTCTTGGATAAGTGCCTTATATCTATCTAAATCTTCCAATTGATAATACAAATTGGCTTCAGTAATAATTAGATCAATATCCTTTGGTTTTTGGGATCTAGCTTCTTTGACAGCAGAAATTGCTTCGTCATTTTTGCCTTGACTAACGTACAACAAGGCTATTCTTTTAACAATCTCTGGGCGTTTAGAATCCGTTTTTTTCTCTGAAGGCTTGATATAGTCACCTGATTTTATATAAAGATCTCTTTCATTCTTGTTGCTGAATGGTTTCTCTTCTCCCGAAGCTTTCTCAACTGCATAAAATTCAGTTTCAATACCTGTATAGCCAATATCTTTTAACTCGTGGTAATAAGTAAGAGCTTTATCTACTTCCTGTCCTAAATCAGCACTAATAGCAGCATTATACAAAAACGCTGTGTCTTGAGGAGATACTCGGAAAATATTTTCAAAATTCCCTGCAGCTTGGGCATATTGCTTGTTACCGTACTGTGCATTAGCTTTTTCCAAGAAATTTTTAACCATTAGATTTTTAAGATCAGCGGCATCAGCAGCCTCTGA
>JAGQZG010000204.1 GCA_020435705.1 Mangrovimonas sp. | reverse complement strand
CCGTATACTTTCTATCAAGAAACAGGGAAGATTGCCAGAAATCCGTAAGCTTTTCAATATGAGCCTCCCAATCTGTAATTACAGTGTTGAAAAAAGGCCCCAAAAGGTCATCTTTTCTTACTTTTTTGTAGAATTCCGAGACCAAAAGGTGGACTTCTTTTCGGGAAGAAATACAGATTTTTGACATAATTGAACAAAGATACCACAACATATTTTCAAAACATAGCAGACTTAGCTATTTTAGCAACATGATTCAAGTGGTACTATTGGGAGCTGGCAATGTAGCCAACCATTTTTATAAGGCGCTTAAAGAAAGTGAGGAAGTACAGGTTGTACAATGGTACAGCAGACAGCTTAATAAAGTTTTGGGGGTTCAAAATGAAACTCGTATTACTGACAGGTTGGATACTCTCCTAGAGGCCGATGTTTACATCATGGCGGTTAATGATGATGCCATTCATGAGCTCTCTTCCCAACTTCCGTTTCAGAATAGACTGGTTGTCCACACCTCGGGCAGCGTGGGAATACATGATTTGGACAAAAAATTGAGACGCGGTGTTTTTTATCCCCTGCAAACGTTTACCAAGGATGTAGACATTTCTTTTGAAAAGGTTCCTATTTGCATTGAAGCACTTGAAAAGGAGGATTTAGTGCTTTTGAAAACATTAGCCGAAAGTATCCGTGCACCACATTATAAAATCAATACCGAACAACGCCAAACGCTACATGTAGCGGCCGTGTTTGTGAATAATTTTGCCAACCAACTGTACCGTATTGCGCATGAAATAACCGATGCCAAACAGATACCTTTTGACATTTTAAAGCCTTTAATTCTCGAAACGGCACAGAAAATTGACACCCTTTCACCTTACATGGCGCAAACCGGTCCCGCTAAACGCGATGATAAAAAAACCATCAAGCGACACCTTAAACTCTTGGAAAACAACGATCACAAACAATTATACGAACTACTAACCCAATCCATAAAAAAAACCCATGGGAGAAGATAAAAGTTATAAAGAATACCTAGAACATATTACCACCTTTATTTTTGATGTAGATGGCGTTCTTACCGATGGCTCTATTTTGGTAACCTCTGAAGGCGAGATGCTTCGGAGTATGCATACTAAAGATGGTTTTGCCATCAAAACAGCTTTACAAGCTGGGTTTAAGGTGTGTGTGATTTCTGGTGGTACCAATGAAGGTGTAAAGAAACGCTTGAGCGGCTTGGGTATGACCGATATTTATTTAGGTGCGCACAATAAAATTGACCAACTGAATGACTACATTAAAAAAAACAATCTCAAGTCAGAAAATGTTTTGTTTATGGGTGATGACATCCCAGACATTCCTGTCATGAAATTAGTAGGCTTGCCCTGTTGCCCTCAAGATGCCGTTCAAGAAGTGAAAGCTATTAGCAAGTATGTATCGCATAAGTTTGGTGGTAAAGGCTGCGCCAGAGATGTCATAGAACAAGTACTTAAAGTACAAGGCAAATGGAACAGTGATTTTGATGCCAAGTATGATTGACTCTAAAAACCATATACCATAAACTAAACACCATAAACCAACAATTAAACACCTTGAAATATTTACAACTTATTCGCTGGAAGAATTTGCTAATGATAGCACTCGTACAGGTTTTGATAAAGTATGCGTTATTTGAGCCTTTTCTTAAAACAACCAATCTCACCATTACCCTTAATTGGTTTGGATTTTCATTATTGGTCTTGGCAACCGTCTCATTGGCCGCAGCGGGCAACATAATAAACGATATTTTTGATGTGGAGACAGACAAGGTCAACAAACCTAACCAAGTCTTGGTGGGTAAGACCATCAGTGAGAAAACAGCCTATAACCTGTTTATTATCTTAAACGTTGTTGGTGTAGCCATCGGGTTTTACTTGTCCAACTTGATAGACCGAAGTGGTTTTTCGGCGTTGTTTATACTTGTTTCGGCCTTGCTGTATATTTACGCCAGCTATTTGAAACAAATGGTTTTGGTGGGCAATATAGTTGTTTCCCTTTTAGTGGCTTTTAGCATTGTAATCGTTGGTTTGTACGAATTGCTTCCAGTTATTACTCCTGAAAACCAGCCAACCCAAACCACTTTTTTTGAGATTCTTTTAGACTATGCCAAATTCGCCTTTATCATTAATTTGATTCGTGAGATAGCAAAGGATTTGGAAGATATTGATGGCGATTATAAAGTGGGCATGAACACCTTGCCCATTGCCATTGGCAGGGAGCGCGCTTCTAGGGTGCTTTTTGCCTTGATGATTGTTCCGGTTTTAGGCGTAGCCTACTATGTTTTGGAAAATTTATACAAACACCAAATAGCGGTTGGTTATTTTTTGATTCTGGTTATTGGTCCGCTCATTTACCTATGCATTAAAGCCTTTTCTGCGAAAGCAAAAAAAGACTACCACCACATAAGCCAAGTTTTAAAATTGGTTATGCTCTTTGGTATGCTTTCATTGTTGCTCTATAAATACATTTTAATCACTAAGTAATGTTACCCAATAAACTCAACGGTTACCATGTTATCCTTGCTTCCGGTTCGCCCAGAAGGCAGCAGCTTCTCAAGGATCTTGGCATTGAGTTTACAATTGATATAAAACCTGTTGACGAAATATTTCCGGAAAGGTTAAGGCATTTTGAAGTGAGCGATTATTTGGCTCAACTAAAAGCATTACCTTTTAAAGAAACCCTTAGGGAGAAAGAGATTTTAATTACTAGCGATACAGTGGTATGGCATCAGGAAACCGTTTTAGGGAAACCTGCAAGTTTTGAGGAGGCGTTTGCCATGCTTAAATCTATGAGCAACACAACCCACGAGGTCATTACTTCTGTGTGTTTTACTACAATGGATTATGAAAAAACCGTGAACTGTGTTACCAAGGTGACCTTTAAAGCTTTCAGTGATGATGAAATCTCCTACTATATCAATACCTGCAAGCCTTTTGATAAAGCTGGCGCTTATGGTATCCAGGAATGGATTGGAAAAATTGGCGTGACCAAAATTGAAGGCTCTTACTTTAATGTGGTTGGGTTTCCCGTGCACCTAGTCTATTCCACACTTTTGGAAATTGTTAAGTAAATTTGAATTTCTTAAAAATTTCGTTTTACTCCGCTTATCTTTGATTAAAAATAGGATTTTATGTTTAGTGATATTACAGTAGAAGAAATTATCCCAAGTCTTGTCCTTTTGGGCATTTGTATCGTTATTTGGTTTTTAACGGTTCAGCTAATTCGAAAGGTTGGTAAAAAAAGTGGTATCAACGACGCTAGAATAAAATTGATTGTACGATATTTCAGTGTTGCCTTAATCCTCATCGCTTCCTTAGTGGAGTCTTTCATTCTTGGCGTAGACCTAGATACCCTGGCGGTTGTATTCTCCTCTACTTTTGCCGTGATTGGCATTGCCTTTTTTGCCATTTGGTCCATTTTGAGCAATATTACTTCTGGTGCTATTATGTTTTTCTCTTTTCCTTATAAGGTGGGCGACAAAATCAAGATACATGACAAAGATTTTCCTATTGAAGCGATCATTGAAGACATTCGTGCCTTTCAACTTCATTTGCGCTTGGAAAATGGCGATTTGGTGACTTATCCCAACAACCTGATTCTTCAAAAACCTGTTACCTTGGTAGAAAAAGATGCTATTGAAGATATCCACGTTCAACTATAAGTTTTTATCTTTATAGAAATTCAATGTTTATGGCGAAGAAAAAAAGAACGTCACGGTACAAAAAGCATGTAGGTTTAGCTCCAGGAACACTGGTGTACACTGGTGAAAAAACCGAAAACGTCCTCTTTATTGAATGCATTGATTATACGCCTGAATATGTCAAGCTTGAGGAACATAAAGACTCCAAAAACATACTTCACTATAAAGCTACCAATTCCAATACTTGGATCAATATCAATGGTTTGAATCATGTAAAGGCCATTGAAACTATTGGCGAACATTACACCTTGCATCCTTTGATTCTGGAAGATATTGTGAATACCAATCAGCGTCCTAAAATTGACGAGTATGACGATTATATTTTCGTGATCCTGAAAATGGTGTATTATGACAAGGATGAAAATTTGGTGATTGAACAGGTTTCCCTGGTTTTAGGCGACAATTATGTGTTGACTTTTCAGGAAACCGAAGGCGATGTGTTTGAAAGCGTTCGCGAACGCTTGAACAATTCAAAAGGGCGACTTCGTAACCTTGGTACAGATTATCTTTTTTATGCACTTATTGATGCCGTGGTAGACCATTATTATCAGGTTTCAGAAACTATGGGCAATAAGATTGAAGACTTAGAAGACGATTTATTTACAGGCAATTTGCCAGAAACCACCACACAAACCATTCAGATCCTTAAAAAAGAGCTCTTAAAAATT
>JAGQZG010000203.1 GCA_020435705.1 Mangrovimonas sp. | reverse complement strand
AAACTGAAGTCATTGAACGATAAAAGCTTGTTAAATTATTTATACTTAGTATCTTTAGCAAGCTATTAATTCAACCATGTCCAAATCGAGTATTCATTTCAATATTTCGGAACGAAAAATCTTGTTGCGTGTTTTTGACGCAGTTTTTGTTTTATTGAGCCTTTATTTGGTAAGTTATCAATTCGATTTTGATTACTTTACAATTACAGAAGAAAATTGGAATTGGGTTTTGGTCCTTTTGTTCTACTTAACCATTTTTGGGACTGTTTTTGAGCTTTACGATTTACAAAAGGCGAGTAGATGGGAGCAAGTTTTGGCTAATATTCTACTGACTACCTCTGTAACGGTTGCCTTTTATTTAATGACCCCTTTTTACACTCCTTTCTTACCCGAAAAGCGATTGCACATCCTGTATTTTTTTCTTTCCATTTTGGTAGGATTAATTGTCTGGAGGCTTATTTATATCAAATTTGTGGCCAGTCCCAGATTTCATAAGAAGGTGTTGATTATTGGCGAGGTTTCTAATTTGGGTTTCATTATAGATGCCTTTAAAAAAGCCGATCCCTATTATCACATTGTGGGTTTCATTAATAGTGAAAAAGAAACGGTGGAGTCAATCTCGTACAAAGGGCTTAAGGAGTATTCTACAGAAGAGCTTAAACATATTATTAAAAAAGAAGGCATCTCGGAAATTGTTATAGCCAATTATTATTCGGAAACTATTACTCCTAAATTATACCGCAAGCTTATTAAATTGTTGGAATCGGGGTTTCCAATTAAAGAATATACCCAAGTTTTTGAAAACATGACTTACCGGGTTCCTGTGCAGTTTGTGGGCAAGGATTTTTACAAGTATTTTCCTTTCAATCGAAACAATCAAAACAAGATGTATATGTTGTATAGTCGATTGTTTGATATTAGTTTCTCTCTTTTGGGTTTCTGTTTTCTTCTCTTATTTATACCGTTAATTTCCATTGGAAATCTCTTGGGAAATAAAGGGCCTTTATTCTATAAACAAGAGCGGGTAGGCAAGAACCGAAAAACCTTCCATATAATTAAATTTCGTACAATGGTGCGTAATGCCGAAACAGGGGAAGCGGTTTGGGCACAAAAAAACGATAGTAGGATTACACCATTTGGAAAATTTTTACGATTGTCCAGGTTGGACGAATTACCCCAGGTAATCAACATCATTAAAGGTGATATGAGTGTTATTGGGCCTAGGCCAGAGCGGCCGTATTTTGTTAAAGAGCTTTCCAAAGTCATTCCTTTTTATGAAACCAGACATGTTATCAAGCCCGGACTTACTGGTTGGGCGCAGGTAAATGTACGTTACGGTTCCTCAGTTGAAGATAGCTTGCTTAAACTTCAATACGATCTTTTCTACATTAAACACCGAAGCTTTTTCCTAGATGTGAATATCATGGTGAAAACGCTGAGTACCATGATCTTTTTTAGAGGACAGTAAATTGCAGTTGGCAGTTTATGGTTTGTAGCAGGTAATACTGGCTGAATTCTTACTGTGTGTTCTTGAGCTGCGAAATGAGAAATACATATCTAACAGCTAGCGCTAGCAATAACGGAATTAAGGTGAAGGCGAATACCTGCACTCCCGAAATCCAGTGCACAACCATTAGACAAAGCATGACCAACAGAAGTTTTAAATACTTTGTTACCCAAGTTTTTACCTTGTTCTTATTAATTAGAAAGGCAACCCAAAAGTTTAAGGGAAATGCCCAAAGCAGATTATAATTGTTGGCCGTGGCCGTATGATCTGTGGCGAACCATAAGAGTAGCAGGAAAATCCCGATACCTCCTGTGATGCCAAAAAGCGTGGCATCTAACCATTTAGAACGTTGTTGCTTTTTAAAATCGGAGTAGGTAATATACAGAATGGCAATTGCCAGTAAGCTTAAAACAAGTAGTGGGCTCCAAAAACCCTGCGTTTGAGGGCTCTCTTGTTGCTGAAAAAGAACCTGGTCACTTTTTATTAAGGCTCTGTCCTTGCCAACTTTGGCTACCTCAAAAAAACGAGCAATTTTCTCTGGCAAAAACATTTGCTCTTCTGGTGTTGCTTGTTTGTCTATAACCGCTCCTAAGGCAATATCTATTCCTAAACTGCCCCAAGAATTCCAATGGAGCTTTTCTTGAATGAGTGATCTAAAGGTTTTTGGCGTGTAGCCTTCCGGGGTATTGAAAGTAATAGGTTGTGAGACATTCAATAGGACTACATCTTTAATTCTTGTAGCACAATTGTCGTAGAAGAAGTCGTATTTGTAACGTCTGTTTTCCGGTTTGTAGTTGTTCAATAGATAGTTGTACAGGGCTTGTTTTTCTTTTTGGGTGAGATTGAGCACTTGTTCTTCTATGCTTCTATTTTCTTCAACATAATTAGTGTAGAAATCAGTAAACCTATTGGCGCCCATTAAGTAATCCAACTTTCCTTGGGCAAATTTCAGGTAGAAATGAGGAGCTTCAAAATCATAAACCCCATAGTTGAACACCACATCCAAACCCGTCGTATCCTTTACTCTAAACCCGCTGTGGCCAAACGCATCATTTAAAGACGCTCCCGGTGCTATCGTTAAAACACTTATTTCAGCTTGTTCGGAAAGGTATTGCAGTTGTCCTAAAGTTATTTGGGTGAACATTAGGAAACATAAAATAAGCAGTTTGGCTTTCATCCGTAAATTTTATCGGAAGATACTAAAATCCAGTTTCAATGAGAAGACATTGGAATACAAAGCAACACTTTGGTCACCAATATCGGTAAAAGCATAGTCTACTTGAATACCTCTATATTTGAAGCCCACACCAATACTGGGTTGGAAGCTCAAGGACTCACTGTTGTCAATTTGCAATTCGTTTTGAAAATTACCCACACCGCCTCTTAAAAACACCATATCTACATAGCCAAACTCAAACCCAAAAGCGGGATTGATGCTTACAAATGAAGTAGAAATAAGATCGTTATTTTGTTCAAATCGGGCAATTAAATCCAATTCCGTAAGTAAGGAATAGTCGTAATTGAAAATGAATTTTTTGGAAATTCCCAGTTGTAGTTTGGGAATGGTGATCTCGCTACTTTCGGGCAACTCCTGATTTTGTCCTTCTACCGCATCTTGAATTTTTGAAAACTCTTCTTCGTCAATACTCCAAGCATTAAAAGTGGTGGTAATATCTCTTGCCATTAAACCAAACTTCCATTCGTTGCGGGTTTCAAATTGAATGGCGGCATCCAGTCCAAAACCCCAAGAGGAAGCAAAATCGCCTATAACGCGTCTAATCACTTTGGCATTGATTCCATAGTTAAACCCATCCAAAGGCAATTTTCTGGCATACGAAAATGTCAAACCGTAATCGGCTGTTGAAAAGAGACTAATACGATCGTAATTAATGTTACCTTCGGCATCAATCAATTCGGTGGTATTCAAGATGTCATCTACGGCAAAGCGAATCAAGGAAATGGCCACAGCACTGCGGTCGTCTATAGGCATGGCAAAAGCCGCATAATCGTAATTGGCAATATTAGCAAAATAGGAGGAATGCATGAGTGCTAATTGATTGTCTTCCAACTGAATCAATCCCGCAGGATTCCAATAGCCCGAATTTACATCGGCGGTGTGCGCCGTGACGGCATTACTCATACCCAAAGCAGCGGCATCAACCCCAATATTCATGAACTCATTGGAGTATTTTCTGGCGGTTTGTGCCGAAAGCCCTACTGTGATAAAAAGAATTAAAAGCGTAATTACCGTTCTCAAACTGCAATTTTTTTGCAAATATGCATAATATTTTCTTCCTAATAAACTGGATTTATGCAGACTTATTGTGTGTTTTTGATTTTTGACCAAAATAGTTATTATTTTTACCAAAATTTAATTGATGGGCATAAAAAAGCACATTCCCAATTTTATTACCCTTCTTAATTTACTGTGTGGTTGCATTGCTGTACTCTGTGCGGTTTCCTCAGATTTCTTTTTGGCCGCCCTCTTTGTGTTTGCTGGTATCTTTTTTGATTTTATGGATGGTTTGACCGCACGCCTGTTGAATGTGAAGAGCGCTTTGGGCTTGCAATTGGATTCTTTGGCTGATATGATTACCAGCGGTGTGGTGCCTGGCGTGGTTATGTTCAAGTTGTTGACTATGAGCCTTGGAGGTGACAAAACTATATTTGTGGAGGCGTCTTGGGACCAAACGAACTACTGGCACGGCTTGCAAGTGCCATTACTGGCTTTTTTGGGTTTTTTGATCACTTTATCCTCTGCTTATCGTTTGGCCAAATTCAATCTGGATGAAGATCAGCAGAGCTATTTTAAAGGGTTGCCCACACCAGCTAATACGATCTTGATTATATCCCTACCGCTTATTTTGGAATTTCAAGGTAGTACGTTGTACCATAAGATTA
>JAGQZG010000202.1 GCA_020435705.1 Mangrovimonas sp. | reverse complement strand
CTTATTGGCGCAATTTGGGTCTTCCGATAAAAGTAAGGCGCAGGAGAAACTGCCCATGTTAAACCATGTTTGGTCTTATCCTACAACGATCTTTATAGATAAGAAAGGTCAGGTTAGGAAGATTCACACCGGATTTAATGGACCTGCAACTGGTGAAAAGTATGAAGAGTTCAAAGTCAATTTTGAAGCCTTTGTAAATACGTTGTTAAGAGAATAAATAAGTTATTGGCTTATTTGCCCAAAGAAATCGCTGTTTACTCCTTTCACGTTTGGATAATATTTAAAGAGTGCACCGGCTTGGGGATATTGTTTTGTTTCATTTTCGGTCATACCTATACTGGCCGTTGTAATGTATAATGTGTCCAAATTCTTTCCGCCAAAAGCACAGGAAGTTACATTTTTTGCAGGGACACCAATCTTTTCAATCAATGTGCCTGTTTTAGGATTAAAGTGACCAACGGCACTTCCGCCCCAAAGAGCCACCCAAAGATTGTCATGGGCATCAATGGTCATTCCGTCCGGGGAACCCAAGGAATCGGGAATGACTATAGCAACACGTTCGTTGGTGATAGTTCCGGAATCATTGTCATAATCGAAAGCACGGATATTGCCTAAAGGGGTATCGGCATAATACATTGTTTTCTTATCTGAAGTCCAGACAATTCCATTGGAAATCATCACACTGTCTAATTTTTTTTCGGTTTTTCCTTCAGAATCAATCATGTACAATGCGGCTGTTTTTGATTTGGCATCAAAATTCATGGAGCCAACCCAGAGTCTTCCCATAGGGTCGCATTTACCATCGTTGAACCTGTTAAAAGGTTTGTCGCTTTCTACATCTGATAACTGGGAAAGCTCACCTGTATCTGTATTAATCATGTAAATGCCATCTTCTACCGCGACCACAGCATGGGTTGGGTCTTGCGGTACGACAGTGCCAATTCTGGAAGGCACTTCCAAAGTTTTGTTAGTCTTTTCAGAAGGATTGTAAATGTGGAGTTTTTTTCCTTCTATGTCTACCCAATAGAGTTCTTGGGTTTTGTGATTCCAAAAAGCACCTTCGCCCAGTTGGGCTTTGGTGTTGTATTCCAACACAGCTTCGTGTTTGTCTGTCGCTATTTCACTGTAAATAGATATTTGTTTGGGTTCGTTTTTACAGTTGAAAAACAGCAGAGGCAAGATTGCCATTGTATTACATATGTTTCTGAAGGAAGTCATCTTGGATGGTTAAAGTTAGAAAAAGTAAAAGTAAAGAAATTAAAATGGCGAGCAACCTACAAGAACCATTTTTAGAATTCTTAAAGAAGCGTTAATTAACAGAGTGTGGAGCCTATTTAACAAAAGAGTAACAAAAACAATTTAAATTACTGAATATCTTTCAGCTAACTAAAACAGCTACACTATGAAAAAAATTACCTTGCCATTAAGCTTTATTGCTATGTGTTTGGTTTTTGTGGTCAAAACCCAAGCACAGATTGATACACCAAGGGTGAGTCAGCATGCATCAGTTTCCCAGCGGGTGGGAATTACCGATATTGCAATAGAATATTCAAGACCTTCGGTGAATGGACGTCAAATTTGGGGGGCTTTAGTGCCTTACGGCTTTACAAATCTGGGGTTTGGCACTTCCACGGCTGCACCATGGCGTGCAGGAGCCGATGAAAATACCACCATTTCATTTTCAAATGATGTGACCATCGCCGGAAAACCTGTTAAAGCTGGAACCTATGCCTTGTTCATGGAAGTAAAGGAAAACAATCAAGCAACTTTTATTTTGTCTAATAATTCGACTTCTTGGGGCAGTTTCTTTTATGATCCATCTGAAGATGCCCTCAGGGTTCCAATTACAACCAGATCTGCTCCTTTCCATGAGCTGTTGACCTATGAGTTCAATACTGTAACACCAACTTCTGCAACAGTGTCCTTGATTTGGGGTGAAAAGGAATTTCCCGTAACCATTGAAGTGCCTGTGCATCAAGTAGTCTTGGAAAAATTCAGGAATGATGCTAGAAATCAAATAGGGTTCTCTAGGCAAAATTGGGAACAAGCAGCTAGTTATGCTCTAAACAATGGAGGGAATTTGGATGAAGCGCTTACATGGGTTGATAATGCTATTGCAGGGCAATTCTATAGTCAGAAAACACCAAATAACCTTGCATTAAAAGCACAGATATTAAACAAGAAGGGCAAAAATCAAGAGGCTAATGTATTGTTTGATGAAGCGGCTTCAATGGCCAATATCAATCAGCTGAATACTTTGGGCTATCAAATGCTTAATGCTAAAGATTATGATCGCGCTTTGAAGTATTTTAAAATGAATGTTGAAAACAATCCTACTGATGCCAATGTGTATGATAGCTTGGGTGAATGTTATAAAACCATGGGCGATACCAAAAACGCTATCAAGTACTTTAAGAAATCCTTGTCTCTAAATCCGCCTGCAAATGTTAAAGCAAATTCTGAAAAGCATTTAAAGGAATTAGGAGCTTTGTGATAAGTGTTAGTTGAAAGTGGGAAAGTCCGGTGGCAACATCGGACTTTTTTAGCTTATATAGTTCCAGATATTCTTGAACTTTGCCATTTCTCTGTAAGTATTTAGGAGTGGCTTATTTTTTGGAAGCGAGAGATTGGCATCTTCCTTTAGAATTTTTTGTGCTAAGAAACGAGCGTGGTGGAGGATATCTTTATCCTTCACAATATTAGCTATTTTTAAATTCAACACGCCACTTTGTTGTGTGCCCATTAAATCCCCTGGACCACGAAGTTTGAGGTCTATTTCGGCGATTTCAAATCCGTCGTTGGTGTTTACCATGGCTTCCAAGCGGGTTTTGCTATCGTCGCTCAATTTATGTCCGGTCATGAGAATACAATAACTTTGGTCGGCGCCACGACCCACGCGGCCTCGTAACTGATGAAGCTGAGAAAGACCAAAACGCTCGGCACTTTCTACAATCATTACCGAAGCATTGGGAACATTTACGCCCACTTCTATAACGGTGGTGGCCACCATGATTTGTGTTTCGCCGTTCACGAACCGTTGCATTTCATAATCTTTATCGGCCGATTTCATTTGGCCATGGACAATCGATATTTGATAGTCGGGTTTTGGGAATTCCCTTGAAATACTTTCGTAGCCATCCATCAAATCCTTGTAATCCATTTTTTCACTTTCTTGGATAAGCGGATAGACCATGTAAACCTGTCGTCCTTTTTTGATTTCTTCTCTTAAAAAAGCGAATACTTTCAATCGGTTTTTATCATACCTGTGAACGGTTTTTATAGGTTTTCTGCCAGGGGGTAACTCGTCAATAACCGAGATGTCCAAATCGCCATACATAGACATTGCCAAGGTGCGCGGAATAGGGGTGGCGGTCATGACCAAAATGTGTGGAGGTGAATCGTTTTTATGCCATAATTTGCTCCGTTGGGCTACCCCAAAACGGTGTTGTTCGTCAATGATGGCGAGCCCCAAATTTTTGAATTTTACAGTATCTTCGAGTAGGGCATGCGTGCCAATCAATACTTGTAAAGAGCCATTTTCGAGGGCTTCAAAAATTTCTTTCCTTTCTGAAGTATTAGTTGAACCTGTTAATAATTTAATACTGATATTCAGATTTTTACATAATTCAACAAAACCAACATAGTGTTGACCTGACAAAATTTCAGTTGGCGCCATTACACAAGCTTGAAAATCGTTGTCAAGTGCGATTAACACTGACATTAGCGCTACTATGGTCTTGCCAGAACCCACATCGCCTTGCAGTAATCGGTTCATTTGTGCATTGCTGCCCAAATCGTGACGGATTTCCTTAATCACACGTTTCTGGGCATTGGTCAATTTGAAGGGTAAATGGTGGTTGTAAAAAGTGTTGAACAACGTTCCAACTTTATCAAAAGCAAACCCCTTGATTTTGGATTTGTGAATGATGTTTTTCAGAATAAGTTGCAGTTGAATATAAAACAGTTCTTCAAACTTTAATCGGAATAGAGCCCTTGCCAAAAGCTCCTGACTTTTGGGGAAATGGATGTTGAATAAGGCCTCGCTTTTCGAGATCAATTTTTGGGACTGCAAAAGTTCTTCCGAAAGGGTTTCGGCAAACCGCCCTTTGGTTTCCAAAAACAGTTGCTGCATCATGGAAATCACTACTCGGTTGGTCACGCCTTTGTTGCTCAATTTTTCAGTAGAGGGATAGATAGGCTGCATGGCGCTGCGGATACTTTTCTCATGAGCATCTAAAAGCTCCATTTCTGGATGTGGCATACTGAAATTACCGTTGAACCAATTCGTCTTGCCAAAAATCACATAGGGAATATTCAATTTTAAATTCTCCTTGATCCACTTGTTACCTCGAAACCAAATCAATTCCATGCTACCCGTGTCGTCTTGGAAGGTCGCTACTAAACGTTTCC
>JAGQZG010000201.1 GCA_020435705.1 Mangrovimonas sp. | reverse complement strand
TTAATGCCAAAGCACACGTGGGTTATGATTTTTCCAAAGTGCAATTAAGTTCCCATACCGCGACCAAGACCATTAAGCTCCATCATTTGCCGCAGCCTGAAGTTTTGAGCATTGAAACCAATTTGAACTACTATGATAAAAAAGATGGAATGTTCAACAAATTTGAAGCTTCTGATTTGACCGAACTTCATAATGAAGCGAAACTTCACATCCTGGAAAAAGTACCCGAAAGCGGACTCTATGATGTGGCTAAAGCCGAAGCACTGGAAGTGGTTCTAATCATGGAAAGTATTGTACAAACCATAGGCTGGAAATTGGATTATTCGGCTTTGGAGATTCCAGAAAACAAACAACAACTTCTTAAAAAATAATGGAGGAGACTATTCAAATTTCCACAGACAAAAAACGATTGCAAATAGAGGGTATCCACAATTTTTTGAAAGATACTTATTGGGCCAAAGGGCGTACAGTGGAGCAGGTTAAAAAAACAATAGACACCTGTTTGTGCTTTGGGGTGTACCTGAAGGGTGAACAAATTGGGTTTGCTCGGATTTGCACAGATTATGTGGTATTTGCCTATCTTATGGATGTTTTTATTTTGCCGGAACATAGGAAAAAAGGATATTCAAAAACATTGATGCAGCATATTATGTCACATCCAGATTTGAGCTCCTGCAAGGTCCGGATGCTTAAGACCAGTGATGCACACGGCTTGTACAAACAGTTTGGGTTTACCGAACTGAAACAGCCTGAAAAAGTGATGGAAAACTTGTTATGAATATTGAAGAGCTTCAAAACTATTGTTTGGCAAAAAAAGGTGTGGAGGAAACCTTCCCTTTTGATGAAGATACCTTGGTCTTTAAAGTGCTGGGTAAAATGTTTGCTTTGGTGCCCTTGGAAAAATGGGAGTTGGGCCAAGCAAGTATCAGTTTAAAATGCGACCCAGAGTATTCGGAAGAGCTACGGGCAAATTATTCGAGCATTCGCGGGGCTTACCATATGAGTAAAAAGCATTGGAACACGCTTTATTTGAACGAAGGCGAAATTTCACCCCAACTTTTAAAAGAACTTATTGACCATTCCTATGAATTAGTGGTAAAAGGATTACCAAAAAAACTTCGGGATATGCTATAGTAATATTATTTTTACTGAAAATTTAAAAAATGAGTTTGATTGACCAATTAAAACAGCGTGCCAATAATGCTTGCGAACTTTGCAAAGCCACCAACCAATTATCAGTTTATGTCTTGCCACCATCAACTGCGGAGTCTGTAGATACCTCCGTTTTGCTTTGTAGTGTTTGTGCCTCGCACATTGAAAACCCAGGCAATGCCGAAGCCAATCATTGGCGCTGTTTGAACGATAGTATGTGGAGCGAGCACCAACCGGTTCAAATTCTTTCTTGGCGATTGCTAACTATGATAAAATCTGAAGGCTGGCCGCAGGATTTGCTGGATATGATGTATTTGGACGATGAGGCCTTGGCATTTGCTAAAGCAGGTTTAGTTGATCCCAATGCCCCTAAACACACCGATAGCAATGGCAATGTTCTGGAAAATGGCGATTCTGTTGTGCTCATCAAAGATTTGGATGTGAAAGGTAGTAGCATTACAGCCAAACGGGGAACTACAGTAAGAAATATCCGGTTGGATAGAGATAATATTGACTATATAGAAGGTAAAGTTGATGGGCAGCAAATTGTCATTCTTACCAAATATGTCAAAAAGGTATAGATGTGGTACTTCGTCGATAAAAAATGCACTGCTGAGGTTTTTATCTAGAAGTTTTTAAGTTTGTCGATTATAATTTTTGGTTAGGATTTCATTCTCGACTTTTACATTAAAGTTCTGATTAGTAGCAATATAATTTGTAGAACAAATACCCTTTAGTATGAATTTGGAAATTAATTGTTACAACAATCTTTATCAAGTAAGTGGGATATTAAACCGCGCTAATGCCCACATTTTCAGAAAAGAATTCAAGAAAATTTTTGACAAAGTCAATTCACTAACCCTTAGCATAGAGGGCTTGGAAAGTATAGACCGCTATGGAGTGATAGAACTTGCCAATCTTCATAATGAATCTATTTCACAAAAGAAAAAATTAGCCATTGTAGGTCATGGATGCAAAGACCTATATAACGAGTTTCAAGGCGTTTAATCACAACGATTTTTTCTGATGCTCAAAAAAGGCATTGGCCTGTAACTGCATAAGTTCCCGTGCTTTTTTGCGCTTGTACTGGTACAGTTCGTCTTCATCGGCAATATCATTGTATATTTTGTTGTTGATCGAATGATCTGTTTGAACCAATAGTTTGCGTTCGTTTACTTTTTGTTCAACCCAACTCTTTACAGTAGTTTCTTGATCTTGGAACTTAAAATCGTATTCCCCTTTGGAAGATAATAGCTTGGCAAAAATGGGCGACGTCTCAATGGCTAGAAACAGGAGGAAAATAAAAAAAGAAGGCAGCCAAGGGAGTTTGTTCAAGGCGTTAACACGCGCCATTAAACCATCAAAATTATCAATAATAGGTTGCGTATCGGACACCTGCTTTTCATAGTTGGTTGAAAGTTGCCCCATTTGGGCTTCCAAACCAGATATTTTTTCGGCATTGGTATGTTTCAATTGCTGTAATTCGGTCAGAGCGGCGTCATGTTTATCCCTTTTTTCCTGATAAACCGGCCCCTTGCCCAGTTTCATTGTGCCTGCAGTACCTTCGGCTTCGGTAATATACGTGTTGTACAGGGCATTTACTTCAGATTCTTTGGTGCGGACTTCATTTTGCAACGCTGAAATTTCGCTTTTCAGAGCGTCAATTTCCGGATTGTATTGTTTGGCAATCTCCTCTTGATTGGCCAGCGTCATAGTGTTTTTCTCTTCCAGTAGAACCTGGTCAATTTCTTTTTGGAAAATTTTCAACTCCAAGGGTTTAGAAATCACAACGGCTATGATTACCGCCAATAAAATCCTGGGGGAAGCTTGAATCAATTCATCTATAAAATTATCACGCTTTTTAATAGTAGAAACAATAAATCTGTCAAGATTGAAAATGAGTAAACCCCAAACAAACCCAAAGAATATGGAGGCATAAAGAGTGTCAAAAACCGTGTACAGGGCATAGGCCGAAGCAATGAAAGCCATGACGGCCGTAAAAAAAACAGTGGCACCCACACCAGCATACTTAGTTTGTTCGCCTTCAGAACATGTACTTAGAATTTGGGAATCGGCACCCGAGCAAAGAATAAAGAATTGCTTTAACATAACGTGTTGAATTTTGATTGATAGAGTATTAGAACGTGAAAATTGCAAATTTGTTACAAGTTCTTGTGTATTTATTTCTTCTTAAAAAGATTCTCATGTGTAACCTAGGTTACTGTGTGCATGGGAGTTAAGAAGTACCTTTATAGGGTTCATTAAAGGGTTATGATAACAGTAGCAATAGAAAGCAATTTTGCTATCATGATTTTCAATATACTTTATGATTTTTCAAAGGTGCTTTTAGGGACATATTTCCTTTGGAACCCAAAAAACGGTTACTCTCAACTCCCTTGATTTTCATAAACACTTTAGATTTAATTTTGAGAGTAAAAACCCCGTCAAACTTGACGGGGTTTTTGTTAGCCTTCTTTCGTAGGAACCACTGGTTTTTCAGCTTTTGGAGCTGGTGGCGGTGGAGGTGGTGGAACACTTTTAATAATTTTAATTGTGATATTGGAATCAAGGGTTTGTTTTGAGGTTTTTATGTTAAAAATGATAATATGATCATTTTCCTGAGAGGACTCTAAATTTTTTAAAGCCAATGCATTTAACTGGTTTCCTTTAACCAGTTCTGTTGGTTTCCCTGGAAATTTAATTTGGAAACTGGTTATTTCTTCCTTGGTGTTTGTAGATAGCTCAAGGGGCTTAATGAGTTCTTTGGTTAATCCAACGGTACACTTGTCACAGGGTATGGTTGTGCCATTATTAAGAACCAAAAGAGGAACGGCAAGTTCATTTAAGGGTTGATCACTTTTGTATGAAGTGGTCTCAAATTCCCTGTCTTCAATTATAGAGGTTCCGGAAAACAATACTTTACCCAAATAAGGGTTAAGGCGCTCACTTAAATCGGTTATAAGGGTCGTGCTAATAGAACCTTTGCTTTCAATTTTTAAGTCGGCTTTTTGATTAGAAGTTATCGTAAGGAAGTCTTGTTTTAATGTTTCTAAAGAGGTTGATTTCCCGTTTAGTTTTAAGCTTTTATTGTCTTGATCAATTGTTAATGTGGGTATAACTTGTTGTATATTGGCAGGTGGCGGTGGAGGTGGTAATTTTGAAAGGTCGGGGAACTTCTCGGCATTTTCACGCTGTTCTTCGCTCATTAACTCATAGAGTTCTTTCATTCTAACAACATCTTTAACTTTAACAACGCCCT
>JAGQZG010000200.1 GCA_020435705.1 Mangrovimonas sp. | reverse complement strand
CTTTCCCTGAAAGGTCGATTATCCGACTAAAAAGATATAAGGACTCAGAACTTGAATCAACAAGGGAGTTTTCTGTAGACTCACAAAACAGAGTAATAAAGAATACAGTAAGATTTAAACATAAAGCTTTAGGTTGGATAACATCTAAATATGAAACAGTTTATTCAGAAAATATAAAGGATTTAAGAATGCTAAATCAAGATGGGACATTGGATTATACAATGAGAGTAATTTTCAATGAAAATAATAATCCTGTTGAAATTAGAACTTTGAATATCAAAAATGAGTTAATTGGACTGTCCACAGCCGAATACGACTATGAGAACAACAAATTCATTTACAAAGTTTATAGACAAGATGGTTCAATTGTATTAAATAAAACCGAATCTTTTAAAAAAGACTATGAAATAACAAGAAATGAATTTGGGGATTTAACGGAATTTTATTGGCCAACATCAAGTTCCAATATCAAATATTTGGTTGAATACAAATATGATGAACAAGGGAATTGGACAAGTATCAAGAAAATACAAATAGACGGTGATAAGAAAAAGACAACTGAAATTATAAAACGGAAAATAAAATATTTAAAAAACTAGCTACAACAACGGCTATAATCCATTGCAATGAAATTCCTATCGGAATTTCATTGCAATTTGCTATCTTTCGGTTACGGCGGAAAATCCTCGCGGATTTTCACACAACGAAACCATAGCCGAAACCGCCGTAACACATTTTGATAAAAACTCTCTGAATATGATAAGAAACTATTGGAACGAAGAATGGAAAAACGTGAAATTTGACGATGGAATTTCCGAAAATGAGCAGTTCAAAATCTCAAATTACGGACGAATTTTAAACTGTAAAGGCGAAACGGAATTTGAAGTAAAGAAATCATTTATTAATGGATACCAAAACCTTCCGTTGAAACAAAAACGCAATGGGAAATCCACCAGCAGATATGTCCACAAACTTGTGGCTGAACACTTTCTTGAACAGAACGACGGAATTTATGTTATACACCTCAATTACGACAAGACCGACAACCGTGTCGAAAACCTAAAATGGGCAACGAAAAGAGAAAAGGAACTTCATCAATTCAATAACCCGAATTGGAAAAAAATTGTTAAGAAAAGAGGTGAAAAAATTGGTAAATTAAGCGTAGGAAAAGTAAAAATCATAAAGCGGCAACTAAAGAACAACAGAACACGAATCAACATGATTGCCAAACGCTTTGGAGTATCAGATACTCAAATACATAGAATAAAAAAAGGAGAGAATTGGGGCTCGGTAACCGACTATTAAAAATGCAGTATAACACCAGCTATAGTTCATTGCGGCTGACTTTCCTTTCGGAAAGTCCTTGCAAATTTTCTATCTTCGGTTTACGGCGGAAAATTCTTGCGGATTTCCACGCAAGGAAACCATAGCCAAACCGTTGTCAAAAATATAAGTCCAGTATTAAACCCTTTTGCCATAATGGCTAGAAGTAATTGTATGTCTCACCTGCTGTTGAAAATCCTCGCGGGTTTTCAGCTTAGTGGGTACTTGCAAAATTAATCTCTAAACCACGCAACTACTTACAGCCGAGACCACTGTTAAGCACAATGTAACAAACTCATTATCTCTTCGTCTTTCAAAAAGAAAGCAATAAAAAAACAAATGCTAAAAAAGCAATCCGAAAGAAAAGAAACCTGGAAAACAATCTTTTTGTTTCTTGCATTAGTTGTTGTTATTACTTCGCCCTTCCATTATGCCATACTAAATTTATATCCTTCACGAATATATGTTGGAGCTATTATGTGGTGCCCTGCTATTGCTGCAATCATTACTTTAAAAATAAAAGGTCGTAAAATTTCATCTCTAAATTGGAATTGGGGAAATTGGAAATATATCCAACAGTCTTATATTATCCCTGCATTGTATGGGTTAATCACTTATCTATTAATCTGGATTTTAGGATTTGGAGATTTAGCTAATAAAGAAGCAATTACATATTGGGGAAAGGAACTTGGATTGTTTGGGATAGGAACATTAAACCCTACTTCAATAACAGTCATAGCTACTATCTTATTAGGGACTGTAGGAGTAATAAGAGCTATGGCTACTACTTTAGGTGAAGAAATTGGTTGGCGTGGCTTTTTTATCCATGAATTAAGAAAAGTACTTTCTTTTAGTGGAGTATCTATTTTTAGTGGTCTTATATGGGCTGCTTGGCATTGGCCATTGCTCGTTTATTATAGTGATAATATGTTATTGGAATTTATAACATTCTTTACAGTAATTGTTTCTATGTCATTTATTATGACCTACTACACTTTTAAATCTAAAAGTCTGTGGCCAGCAGTAATTTTTCACGCAGTAAGTAATGTATACATTCAAAAAATATTTCCTCCTTTAACGATGAAAACAGAAGGAGCTGAACATTGGCTTGGTGAGAATGGAATCATGTTTGCAATTGTGACTTGTGTTTTTGGTGTTTATTTTTGGAGAAAAGCTATAAAAGAAAAGCTATAGATAAAACACAGTGCTTAAAATGTGGTGTATTTAAAACATCTAGTCCAAAAACCTCATATCTTCACAATCAATTAATAAGACTGAAAAAATGAATATTCCAATCAATCAAAATGCACCTGTCAAATCAAATTCTGAAATTGCCATAAACGCTCCTGTAGAAAAGGTTTGGCTTATACTGACAAAAATAAATGACTGGCCTACTTGGCAAACAGAAGTTACTGCATCGAATTTAAAAAAAGACTTAAAAGAAGGGGCTGAGTTTAAATGGAAAGCTGGAGGATTATCATTTACATCTCAGATTCACACAATTGAACCAAACATAAAATTTGGTTGGACTGGAAAGACCTTCGGTGCAAACGCAATCCATAATTGGTTCTTTAAAAGTGAAGGTGATAAGACTATAGTTTATGTTGAAGAAAGTTTACAAGGTATATTTCCAAAACTTTTCAAAAGGTATTTTCAAAAAAACCTTGACGTAGGTGTTAAAATGAATCTTCTGGATTTAAAAACTGCTTCTGAAAAATGAAAAACCGCCTATAACAACGGTTACAGTCCACTCGCTTGCTGGCGCCAAATGCTAAACCAAAAACGATAAGCAATACCTTGACATGAGATGACCTTTTGAACAAAGTAAATTCGACCGTTTAAGCAAAGTTGTCCACTTAAACACCATCTACTTTTGCCCCAACAAAAACAACAAAAAATGGGACTAAGTAATTACAACGGAGCACTACAGAAACCTATCGGTTCAGGCTTCCACTCAAAATCCACTTCTACAGAAGTAATAAAGGGTATCGACCTTACAGGCAAAATTGCTATTGTAACAGGTGGCAATACAGGTATTGGTTTAGAAACAGGTTTTGAAAACCTCTCACATTTCTCTTTCGCTTTCAAAAAACAATTCGGACTAACCCCCACAGAATTAACCAACAGAAAATAAAACCTGTTGCCAAAGGCTGTACACCACTAACTTCTCAATCCAAAGAGAGTACTTTTTGCACCCACACCATAATATTTCCTTACATCCGGCTTTCTAATAATTTTTCAAAAAAATTTGCGAAACCAAAAAGTTGCATTTATATTTGCAACCAATTGATTTCATATACAAATAGAATATCCCATGCGTAGAGACATTTTTCAAGCCATAGCAGACCCAACACGACGAGCCATTCTCGTTTTAATAGCAACACAGGCAATGACTCCAAACGCTCTTGCCGAAAACTTTAACAGCACTAGGCAAGCGGTATCTAAACACTTGCGTATCCTTTCAGAGTGCGAACTTGTAAAGCAGGAACAAAAAGGCAGGGAGATTTACTACTCCCTTGAAATTGAAAAAATGAAAGAGATAGACCAATGGTTAGAGCAATTCAAAAAGATTTGGGAAACCAAATTCAACCAACTAGACAATTTATTAGCCACCATTAAAACCAAATAAAATGAGCACTTTAAAATTTGATTTTACCGTAGACAAAAAAGAGAAAACCGTTTACATTACAAGGGAGTTTGATGCTGGGCTTGATTTGGTCTGGGCTGCATTTACCCAAGCAGATTTGCTTGACCAATGGACAGCACCAGCACCCTTTAAAGCAAGAACCGAATACATGAACTTTGAAGTGGGCGGCAAAAGATTTTATGCCATGGTGAGTCCAGAAGGACAAAAAGGTTGGATCATTCAAGAATACAAATCCATTACACCAAAGACCAATTTTAAATTGTACAATGCCTTTGCCGACAAGGATGGAAACCCCGCTCCTATTGGGTCTGATTGGGATTATACCTTTAGCGAAAAAGATGGCATCACTACTGTACACATTACCATCTATAACGAATCCCTTGAACGCTTGGAAAAAATGATTGAATTAGGCTTCAAAGAAGGTTATACGGTAAGCATAAATCGACTTGACGA
>JAGQZG010000199.1 GCA_020435705.1 Mangrovimonas sp. | reverse complement strand
TTCAAATACCCAACTCTATCCCATCTATAACACTGTATCGTGTTAAAAACAGTAACCCTTTCTTTGTTGTAACGCTGCATCATGAGCTTTACCAAGTCATCACAGGAATCTTGCATCCAAGTTTCCTCAGCATCAACCATAATCCGTAATCCAGCTTCATAAGTGGCCTTACAAATAGCATCAAACCTCTTCTCTATTCGTTTCCATTCATCAGTCTCTGCTGCGGTGAGTTCTTTTTTGGAAGTCACTTTGGCGAAAAGATCAAATCTTCCAAGCGCCGTAGGTTTCATTACCACAAAGGGGATTTGCTCTTTTTCTTTAGCAAAACTGACCAACTCCAATTTCTTCTTCATAGCAGCATTAAAATCGGCTTCACTTTCCTTCCCTTCCACTGAATAGTCCAAAATTGAATAAATCCCTTTTTCGGCCATTCTATTGATAACAGGTAAGCATGCTTGCTCTGTTTCGCCCCCGCAAAATTGTTTAAAAACCGTACTCTTAACTAAACCTTTAATGGGCAAGTGGGCATTAAATCCAAATCTGGTAAGACCAGAGCCAACGCTTACTAGCGTAGGGTTTGCCATCAATTTAAAGAGTAAATAAGAGTGTTTGAGTTCCTTTTCAGATTTAAGCGAAAATGCAGTCTCAGTATTTTCGAAAATTTTGGATGTAGCCATTAGTAAAGAAATAGTGTGCAAATATAGTTATAGTGGACTACATTTTTAAAAAATCTCCTTATTTTCACATCAAAATTCGATACAATTCTAGGATGGAAAAAATAACCTATGGGGCTTGTGAAATTTATTTTCCCAATCAGGACTTTACAATGTTAAATGACTTGATACGAAATAGAAATTACTCTAAAATTTTTATTCTTACTGATGAGAACACCTCTAGGGAATGCCTCCCGGGCTTTATTCCTTTCCTTGAGTTTGAATCGGAAATCATTGAAATTGAATCTGGGGAAGAACACAAAACAATTGAAACCTGTCTGGGAGTTTGGGAATCCCTATCAGAACTTGGCGCCGATAGAAAGAGTTTGCTAATAAACTTGGGTGGTGGTGTGATTACCGATTTAGGTGGCTTTGTCGCCTGTACATTTAAAAGAGGCATGGCGTACGTGAATATCCCCACTTCCCTATTATCTATGGTTGATGCCTCTGTTGGCGGAAAAACAGGAGTAGATTTAGGGCTGTTAAAAAACCAAATAGGTGTTATTAGCAATCCGGAAATGGTAATCATAGACACGTCATTTCTTTCCACCTTGCCCAAAGCTCAATTACGTTCTGGTTATGCCGAAATGCTCAAGCACGGTTTGATTAGCAACCTTAACTACTGGGAAAACTTGATCAATCTTAAAAACTTAACCGAAGCCGATCTCTTAACATTGATTGTTGATTCGGTTTTAATAAAAAAGAATATTGTTGAAAAAGATCCCACCGAAAATGGAATTAGAAAGTTTCTGAATTTTGGGCATACTTTGGGGCACGCTATAGAATCATATTCGCTTTCCGGAAAAAAAATGACTCCTTTGCTGCACGGTGAGGCCATTGCCATCGGAATGGTTTTGGAAAGCTACCTGTCTACAAGGGTCAAAGGATTCCCAGCATCAAAAACCGAGGAAATCAAAACGTTTGTCATTTCCTTTTTTGGCAAAGTTGAAATTGACGAGACCTGCTATGAAGCTATCATTGAGCTGATGAAATTTGACAAGAAAAATGAGCATGGAAAAATAAACTTTGTCCTTCTTGAAGACATTGGGAAACCTGTGTACGATTGTCAAGTTGATAACCAAATTGTTATTGAAGCACTCAATTTTTACAATTCCTAAAACAAGCAATCAAAAAAAATCGTAACTTTAAGTAGTTGTTAATCAATAATTCTGAAGCACATGAAAAGAGTTATTGTAGATTACAAAAAGTTAACTCCGGAAATTTTAAGACTTCTTACTACCAAGTTTCCTGATGGTTATGACGACGATGATATTATCCGATTTGACAACCATCACAACGAAACTATTGAAGCTGTTGAAGTACGCACTGAAGAAACAATCTACTTGGTAAAAGTGAGCAGTAAGTTACACTATACCATGACCAATTTTAATGATTTATCAGAAGATGCCCTAAATACTCTCACTGAAAATCTGGTAAATGATGATCTTAGGCTGGAAACTTTTGATGATGACGAAGAAGAATGATTACAGATACCTACTTTTCACCACTTCACAATGATGCTTTTCATGACCCACCATAACAAAACCCAAGGCTCTTACAGACATGATCGAACCATTGGCTTCACCTGCTCGTGCCAATACATCTTGTGAAAAGCTAGCAAACATGGCTAAATTGGAGCATCTGGCCTTTTCATATTCATCCAACAAACTTTTCATGGTTCTAGTATTAGCAAAGCATTCTGGGACAAAAGCATTCTCATCAAATCCCTGCAAAGGGGTCTTGTCATTTCTTGAAAATCGCAAAGCACGGTAGGCAAAAACACGCTCGGTATCCATTATATGCTGAAGCACCTCTTTAATAGTCCACTTTCCAGTTGCGTAAGCATAGTCCTGTTTTTCCAAAGGAATTGTTTGAAAAAAACGAACTACTTCTTCTGAACTGCTTTTTAAAGCATCCATCAAATCACTAGGCCCTACTTTATCAATATAAGTTTTATAATAGGGAGCAAATTCACCGGAGTTAAGATCTTTACTATAAGTCATCTTGGCCACAAATAAAAAAAGCCTCCCAAAATGGAAGGCTAAAATTTAGAAATAACTATTATAATTCATTAAATATAGTGTGCATTAATCGTTTTTTATCATTGATACTCTCTTCAAGAGAAATCATGGTTTCAGTACGATACACCCCTTCAATATCATCTATTTGGAAAATAATGTTTTTAGCATGATCCGTTCCACGGGCTCTTAGTTTACAGAAAATATTAAATTTCCCTGTAGTTATTGACGCAACAGTAACAAAAGGAATTTGATTCAAACGCTCTATAACAAACTGGGTTTGTGAAGTATTTTGAAGATAAACCCCTACATAAGCAATGAAAGAATACCCCAATTTAACATAGTCCAAAGTAAGTGATGATCCTTGAATAATACCCGCATCCTCCATTTTCTTTACACGAACGTGTACTGTGCCAGCTGAAATCAACAATTTTTTGGCAATATCTGTAAAAGGAATACGTGTATTATCAATCAACATATCCAATATTTGATGATCAATTTCATCTAATTTTATCTTACCCATAAATAATAATTCTTTAAACAAAACACAAAAATACTACAATTTCGTTGAATATTTTACACGAAACTTTAATTTTTTGTTACGTTTACTAGTATTCTTTCATTTTTTTGCATTACGAAATCGTTTTCGTAACCCTCAAAAACAGGTACCATATCGTGGGTCAATATTGGATGTTTATTGACATTGATTTCCTTATGCCCATAAAAATTGCTGAGGTCTCCAATTTTTTCAATTCTAGAAGAAAAAATTATGTCCCCATCTTGAAGAATTTCTTGAAATTGGAAAGCTATATCCACTATTTCGTTGTTTAGCACAGCATTTCGTATAATAAAATCAAAAAACAGCTTCTCATTCATAGGTATCTGCAAGTACGGTCGATAACGAGAGCCATCTGGATTGTTATTGACTATATAGTGAAGTGAAACAAGACAGGATTGGAATATGAGTTCCCTGGTAATTTCCCTTTCATAGTCTTCCTGAAAATGCCCCGCTTCAAAGAGAATGGTTGGGATCCCAAAACTTTGAAAAGTGTCCCCCACACAGTTAATATTAAAAGCATCATCATAAATACCCACTTGATTGGGGATGATTTCTTGCAAATGGGAATTCATTGCAGCAATGACCTCCATGGCCACTTTCCTATTTTCGGTCAGAGTACAGTTTTCATCTTGCGAAGGTGAAAGAAAGGAAACCGTTGCAGAATTTTTGCTTTTTCCAGCGCTAAAAATGGTACGCTGCCCATGTAGATTATAGCAGAAATCCGGTTTGAAATCTATAAAAACCTGACGCAGCAGTTTACTTTCCGGTTGGGACAAATCCTGAGCGTCCCTATTCAAATCAACACCATTAGCATTGACCCTAGTGTAAGCTTTTGCACCGTCAGGATTTAAAATGGGGAGTATTTTAAGCGTGCATGCACTTAAAAGGTCGCAAGTTTCAGGCCGATTAGCACTTAAGAAGTTCAGTAAATCAAATAAAGCCTTGGTTGTTGTGCTTTCATTTCCGTGCATTTGAGACCACATCAAAATACGTTTGGGGCCAGTTCCAACCGTAACAGAATAAATATCCAGTCCGTTTACGGATTGCCCCATAATGTCAACTTGAAATTTCCCCGACAAATTTTCCAACAAGGGTTGTATGTGCAAGCTGTGAATATAGCGCCCAAAAAGAGACGCTTCCTTGCTTTCCAAATAAAGA
>JAGQZG010000001.1 GCA_020435705.1 Mangrovimonas sp. | reverse complement strand
TATTATCTACTCCTTCCAAAGAGCCGCCCCTACCATACCTGCCTATTATAGCAATGGCAATTATGGAATAGTGGATGGTGCTTATTATAACGACAACCCTTCGTATCTAACACAAAACCCTATTAGAAGAGGTTATTTGGGTAATTATGAAAGCGACAACATCAACATAAGCCAAAGACTAGGTTTTTCCCTAAACCTAACCAAAGATTTAACTTTTGAAACAAGCGGTAGTGCCAATATCATTTATTCAAATGTATCAGACTTTAGTCCCACCACAATACTCTACGATTGGGAAGGAAATATTGTAGCTAGCAATGAGTTGAACACATTAAAGAATTCAACAAATTTCCAATATCGCTTATTGAATGAAAACATTCTGAAGTATACTAAAAGTTTCAATGATGTACATAATTTTGGACTGTTGCTAGGTCACTCTGTATCCTATTACAAAACAGACAATTTTAATGGTCAATTAAGTGGTTTTCCTACTAACAATTTAGAAGAATTCAATGCTGGTGGTGTTGTAGATCCAGCTGTTGCCGGTAGTGCATTAGAAGAGACCTATCAATCCTTTTTTGGAAGAATCAATTATGACTATGATGGCAAATACCTTGCTGAATTTAACTTGAGACGAGATGGGTCTTCAAAATTCAATTCCCAAAACAGGTATGGGAACTTCCCCTCTGCTTCGGTAGGATGGAGAATATCAAGAGAAAATTTTATGCAAAGCATAAGCTTCATCAACAATCTTAAACTTAGAGCCAGTTGGGGTGTTAGCGGTAACGATAGAATTGGTAACTATATATATGCACAAACATACAATCCCGGTATAGACTATGTACTTGGAGATGACAATACGGTTACTGGAGTTGCCCTAACAAGCTTAGCCAATCCTTCCATCAAATGGGAAGAAACAGAACAATATGACATAGGGCTTGATTTGGGAATGTTCAACAACAAACTAGATATTGTAGCCGATTATTTTAACCGAAACAGCACCGATATTTTATACACCAATTTCCCCATCCCAAATACTCTTGGAGTTACCACGTTGGAAGCCCAAAATGCTGCCTCTATGGTTAATACCGGTTTAGAATTTGGTGTTAATTACAGAGATAATATAAATGAAAATCTTTCATTTAGTTTAGGTGCTAGCCTCACCAAATTCCTAAATAATGAAGTTACTGGTTTAGGAGAAGGTGGTGAAGAAACCATAACCAATACCAATATAATTAGAGTTGGAGAACCCTACATGGCCTATTATGGCTATAAAGCCATCGGGATATTTCAAAGCTTGGAAGAAATTGCCAATTCACCAACCCAATTTGGAAATGCCAATACAGGCCCAGGAGACATTAGATATGCTGATATTTCAGGCCCTAACGGGATTCCTGACGGCGTTGTAGATGATAATGACAGAACCGTTATTGGAGATCCCAACCCAGACTTATTGATAAACTTTAACGGCTCTTTAGATTATAAAGGAATTGATTTTAGCTTCCTATTCCAAGGTGTAAAAGGAGTTGACAGGCTCATAATGGGGAATGGTAATTTACCAATGCCCGACAACAGGAGTAATGCCTTGGAATATTGGATTGACAGATGGACCCCTGAAAACCCCAGTAATAACTTACCTAGAGTAGGAGGTCAAAACAACACTATTGTTTCCAGTTTCTATGTACAAGATGCGTCTTATTTAAGATTAAAAAACATAGAAATAGGATATTCTTTACCGCAATCAGTTTTAGAAAAATACAGTATTACAAAAGTTAGATTTTATGTAGGCGCCCAAAACATACTAACCCTAACAGGACTAGAATATTTTGACCCAGAAGGAGCCAACGGAAGCCAAAGTAACAGAAATGCTCCTTTGTACAAAACAATCACCTTTGGTTTAAACTTAAAACTATAATTCTATGAAAAAGATATTTATAATCTGTTGCTTGGCAACACTATTGGCAAGTTGCTCTGACGATTATTTAGATAGGTCGTCATTAACTCAAATCGCTGAAGACAATTTCTGGACAAGCGAATCGGATGCTTACTTAGCATTAAATGCCGTGTATTCCACCTTACAATCAAAATCCTTATATGGAGGAAGTTTAAACGGATTTCAAGGACTTCCAGGTTTTGACAACTTAGGAGACAACGCTTTCAACCAATACAAATGGGAAGGTCCTGGTCTTTTCATGGAAGGAACTATAGACCCTTCCCATGGTTCAATAGCCAACATTTGGAATGATTTGTACCAAGGTGTAGCCCGTGTAAACTCTGTGATTAAAAATGTAGAGCTTATTTCAGAAGATCTTATTCCTCTAGAAACTAAGCAAGAACTTGCTGGGCAGGCTTACTTTCTAAGAGGGCTGCTGTATTTCAATTTAGCTGTCTATTTTGAAGAAGCCCCCTTAATTACAGAACCTCAAGCGCTGGAAGAGGCCTATGTGCCCAAGAATTCTTATGATGAAATTACAGCCCAAATTATTGAAGACCTAAAAAAGGCAGCAGAGTATTTACCAGTTTCCCAACCTAGTGATCTGTATGGTTATGCTACAAAAGGGGCAGCCATGGGGTTACTGGCAAGAGTACAACTATACAACCATCAATATGAAGGAGAGTATGGTGTTTTGTCCCTTACCCAACAAATTATGGGCTTAGGATACTCCTTGCACCCTGACTATGCAGAACTCTTTACTCCCGCAGCAGAAAATTCATCTGAAATTCTTTTCTCAGTACGATTTTTAAGAGGAGATAATACTAATAATGGAGAAACTTTTTCAGGAACTTATGCAGGCACTCCCAAAGTAGATCAAAGACCCATGCCCAACTTAGTCAATGATTATTACTGCACTGATGGCCTTCCTGTTACCAGTTCTCCTCTTTTCAACCCAAGTGATCAAAGAGAGAACAGAGACCCAAGAGCCCTTGCAACCATCTATTTTGCTGGAGATCAATTCTATGATAATCCAGTAACTGTATTCCCTGGCAATGGTCCAACAAGTTATGGTATGAGAAAATACATTAGAAGAGGCCCTGATGCTGACGGAAATGCCTCTTATGGAGAAGGATCCCAAGATTTCTATGTTATCAGGTATGCAGATGTTTTGTTAATGAGAGCTGAAGCATTGGCTGAAACAGGAGATGTTAACGGGGCGGGACAGTTAGTAAACCAAATACGAGACAGAGTTAATATGCCTCACGTAGAAGATGTGGAGGGAACAGTAGGCCAAGATGAAATGATCCAAATAGTGAGACACGAGAGAAGAGTAGAATTGGCTCTAGAAGGTTTACGCTTTATGGATTTAAAACGCTGGGGAACTATCGAAGAGGCCTTTCAAAGAGCTGTATCCGATCCTGTTGGGCCATATAATCCTCAATATCTAGGAGGTAGATCTGAAGTATTCCCTATTCCTCTCGCAGAGCTGGATGTAAACCCCAATTTAGTACAACACCCTGCTTGGCAATAACATTAAAAAAAACATTATGAAAAAATACGCATTATTATTTCTCACTCTGGTTTTTCTGGTAAGTTGTGAAAAAAACACAATAGGTGACTTTGGAGATCCTGCTTTCACTGACCCCACAGAAGATGCCGTAAACAAAAAAGGTGTTTGCTTTACCAACTCCAATCAAAGATGGTCCCACAAAACCAGTGAGCTAGGCGCCTACTGGATGTACAGTTGGGGCAATGTCCTCAGAGAGGAAATTCCTGAAAACGTAGAATTTGTTCCCATGTTTTGGGGAGCAAATTCTGTTTCTAACGAAAATATCACACGCATCCAACAACTAATTGATGAAGGAAAAGTAAAATATGTTTTAGGGTTTAACGAGCCCGATGGAACAGACCAAGCCAACATGTCCGTAGAAGAAGCTATTGCCTTATGGCCAACTTTAGAACAACTAAATGTTCCTTTAGTTTCCCCTGCTGCAGTAAACCCTACAAATGAATGGATGACAGAGTTTATGCAAAAAGTAGATGAACTCGGACTTAGAGTCGATTATGTTGCTGTCCATCACTACGGAGGCTCCAATGTCCTCAGTTTCATTAACAAACTGAAGCAAACCTACGAAGCCTACAATAGACCTATTTGGGTTACCGAATTTGCCGTAGCAGATTGGAATGCGACTTCCCCCGAAAACAATTCGCATTCAGAGGAAGAAGTCGCAGCTTTCATGCAAGAAACCTTAACGGCTCTAGATGATATAGATTGGGTGTTTAGATACTCTTGGTTTGATGGCAGAAATGCTGCGCTATATACCTCTGCTTTGTATGATGATGAAAACGTTAACCAAACCTATGTGGGAAGTATCTATGCAAACCACAATCCCAATCCAGACATTGGGCCTGGTGTTGACACAGAATACGTGCCTCCAATTGATGAGGATGAACTATTAATAAATGGTGGCTTTGAAACTGCTCAATTGGCTCCTTGGCAAGGCTTCAACAATGCTGTTGTTGGAATTGCCACTACCGAACCATATACTGGTAATTATTGTGGCAGATTAAATAACAATGACGGTTCTTTATTTTATGTTTTAAATGTAGATCCGGGAGAAACCTACACCTTGAAATTTTTCTCAAAATGGAGGGATCCAGTGCCTAACACCTTTTCCGCAAAAATCAGAAATAATAATGGCAATGCGCTTTTATTCTCGTTACCAGATATGCCACAAACAGATGTTTGGGAAGAAACAGAATATGAATTTACAGTACCTAATGATGTTAGTGAAATTAAAATTTTGTTCTACAAGGGTCAGGTTAACCCAACTTTTCCACCCTTCTTTTTAGACGATGTATCCTTAAAAGTTACCCCTTGACAAAAATATGCCACCCATGACCATTAACATGTATCGTGGGTGGTTAAAATAATTTTTAATGCTAAACTTATTACATTATGAAAAAAATTACTTTTTTAATTCCCTTATTATTAATTACCACCGTAACATTTGGGCAAGAGCTTATTACCAATGGTGGTTTTGAAACAGGTGTAACCACAGGGAATCCAGGCTGGAACCTTAGTTATGGCGTTGATGCTGTTCAAGCTACTGATGTAGTTGGAGCAGGGACAACCCACAGTGGAACATATGCAGGTCGAGCCCTAAACTGGGGAACCGGCGCAACTTCTTTTCTTCAATTAGTAGATGTAACACCTGGTGAAACATATATTGTTAATTTTTGGTTTACATTTTCGGACTTCCTTCCATCAACAAATGTTGTAATAAGAGATCTTGCTGGAGGACAAAATTTAGTTTTAACACCTATTGTTCCTGATAATGGCAGAAATGCAGTTAACAACGTACAATATGGTTGTGGTATTGCCAACCAAAATCCTTCATATGCTTGGAAAGAAGCAAAGTTTTCTTTTACTGTTCCAGCTGGCGTAACTCAAGTAAGGTTTCAATATTACAATAACAACGTAGGATACTTTAAATATATAGATGATGTTTCAATCGTCTCAAATTCACTTTCAGTAGAAGATTTAATGCCCTATAATTTGAAAATATATCCTAACCCAGCAAAAGATTTCGTCAAACTATCAGCCTCACAACCCATTAGCAAAATTGAAGTATTTGACATTTTGGGGAAACAGGTATTAAAAGAAACCATTGATAGTATACGTACAGAAGTGAACATTGCCAACCTGCCTAAAGGATTATATATAATGAAGGTGTTTATAGGTGAAACTATAGGCTCATTTAAAATAATCAAAGAATAGTTACTAGTTGAATTAGCCCATGGCAGGTGAATTCTGTTTTTAGAATTCACCTGTTATTTTTCAAGAAGCAATCGCATCGTAATGAAATACATTTTTCACCTATCCATCTTCTCCCTTCTCTTCTTGGCCTGTAAAGGCGAGGCATCCCAGCAAGTCCAAACAGAGAGTAATCCCGAACAAAACCCACCAAACATTATCGTAATTGTTGCCGATGATGCGGGGTATGCCGATTTTGGGTTTATGGGCTGCAAAGATCTAGAAACACCCAACATAGACAATCTGGCAAATAATGGAACCATTTTTACAGATGCACATGTTACGGCAAGTGTTTGCGCTCCCTCAAGGGCAGGACTGCTTACCGGAAAGTATCAACAACGCTTTGGTTTTGAAGCAAATGGCACAGGGTACGGTGGTTCAGGGGATATCGGATTATCTGATGATGTGGTAACCATGGCCGATGTGTTCAAAGCTCACAAGTACAAAACCATTGCCCTGGGCAAATGGCATTTGGGAGGAACAGAAACAGACCACCCAAATGAAAGAGGTTTTGATGAATTCTATGGTTTTATAGGAGGAGGAAGATCTTATTTCCCTATTAAAAACCCATCCTATGAGCACATGCTACAACAAAATGGGAAACAAGTGGTTTTTGACGGGTATCTCACAGATGTTCTAGGAGATCGTTCCGTAGCTTTTGTTGAAGAAAACAAAAACCAACCTTTCTTTATGTACTTAGCTTACAACGCTGTACATACCCCTTTGGAAGCTAAAGAAAGTGACCTTGAAAAGTACAAAGATGCGCCTAGACAATATCTGGCAGCCATGACTTGGTCTTTAGACGAAAACATAGGAAAACTCCTTAAGAAGCTTGAACAATCAGGCATTTTAGACAATACGCTTATCTTTTTTATGAGTGATAATGGGGGCGCACATAATAACCAATCCAGCAATGGCATCCTAAAAGGATGGAAAGGCAACGAATTTGAAGGCGGCCATAGAGTTCCTTTTATTGTTAGTTGGCCCAGTAAGATTAAAGGAAACCAAACTTTTAACGGCTTGGCTTCATCTTTAGATATTTTTACTACATCACTGGCGGCGGCTGGTATAAAAAAAGATGGCACCCTTGAGCTTGATGGGGTTAATTTATTACCCTATTTAACCCATGAAAAAACTGGGAACCCTCATGATAAGCTCTTCTGGAGAAAACTGGAAGAATCTGCGGCAAGAGTGGGCGATTATAAACTGGTTAGATTAGAAAATTTTGGTAGCACATTATACAATTTATCAAATGATATAGGTGAAACCAAAAATCTGTCACAAACAGACAGTTTAGACTACAACAGGTTGCAAAATGAATTCAACCGTTGGGAATCAAAAATGATAGATCCTCTATGGGGCGAAGAAAAACCTTGGATGGATGTTACCTATTACATACACAAGCAATTAATGCAAAACAAAGAAGTGCTTTACAAAGCACCTCCAGATAAAGATGACCAACAATAACAAACTACAACCATGAGAAGCTTTATATTTTTATTCTCACTAACTGTCTCAATAGGGCAAGCTCAAAACATCATTGAAAATGGAAATTTTCAAACTGGGAATCCAGACGCATGGCTTGGTTACAACAACCAGGTTCTTACAGATGACCAAACAAATTCTTTGGTTGGTAATGTTAATAATGGCGAAGGGTCATTATATCAAGTTTTGGATCTGGAACCTATGGAAACCTACGTGGTGGCCTTTAACTACCGGTGGGTTAGCGGGTCTGGTAATTATACCATGAATGTAAGAGCCAAAGATGAAAATAGTGCTGCCGTGTATGGCAATCTTGTTTTAGACACAACCCCAGATCAATGGATGTTTGGCACATTCACGTTTACCGTACCCGCATCCATTACCCAAGTAAGACTGGTTTTTTTCAAGGCGTCTGGCAACAGACCTTTAAGAATTGACAATGTTTATCTTGCCAAACAAAGCGGCAGTCCTTCAAGTTTTATAGATTCCAACACGCCTATAAACGCACAACCTTTAGGGATTTCAGGAAACTGGAATTTGGATTTTAGTGATGAATTTAACGACACGAGCATCAATCCTTTAAAATGGCTTATTACAATAAGCAATACGCCTAGAGCCGCCAGACCCAACCTAGGTGTTGACGATTGGTGGTGGGTTGAAGACAATGCCTTTTTGGATGGTTCAGGAAATTTAGTTTTGAGAGGAACTAAAGTTGACAGTAATACCATGTATTGCGGTAGTGTGGAAAGCAGGAACTTATATGAGCCAACGTATGGTTTCCTTGAGGCCAGAATTCAAATTGCCGAAACCTCAAAAGGCAACCATACTGCTTTTTGGTTGCAAGGGCACAATCAATCCAATATAGATAATTCGGGTGCAGACGGTGCAGAAGTCGATATTTTTGAATCGGCTTGGGTAACCAACACCACTAAAGCTGTTGTTCATTTTGATGGCTATGGAACTTATCATAAAAGCCACACCATCCCGTACAATACCCCGGACATCCACAGTGGCTATCATGTTTTTGGCTTGCATTGGACACCTACCGGCATGGATATTTACTATGACGGTGTAAAAGTTCAATCTACCAACGCAAACAATCCACTGCCTTTTACCATAGATTCCAATGGTTACCCCCTAGTTCCTCAAGTAGCAGAATGGCTGTGGCTATCTGTTGGAGCCAGCTTTGCCGATGGGGATTTTCTAAGCCAGCCCATAGGAACATTGTCTGATGCCCTTGTAGATTACGTTCGCGTATATAAATCGTCTGAAACTTTAGGAGCCAGAAAAAGTAGGCTGGAAAAAGCATTTTACCTGTATCCCAATCCAGCTAAGCATTCCGTTCATATTAAAACCAATGAACCCTATTATACCCTAGACATCTATGATTTAAATGGCCGACAAATCCTTGGGAACAAACAATCTCAATCGGCTCAAATTGATGTGTCAAAATTTGAAAAAGGCCTCTATTTTTTTAAAATAACCAACAATGGGTATTCTCATTCATTTAAAATGATCGTTAATTAAACCTATACACCTAATGCCTAAAATTGTTTTATTTCTCTTAGTTGCTTTATTTCAAAATCTGTTATTTGCTAAGGACTACTATGTACACCCCTTAAGAGGGAACGACAACAATTTGGGAAATTCCAAGGAACAGGCTTTTCAAACCCTAGAACGGGCTTCAAAAGAACATTTTTCGTCCGGCGACAGGTTATTTTTAGCCCATGGCCAAGAGTATAAAGGCACGCTTCTATTGGTTAATAAACATGGATCGCCCATGGCACCCATAGTAATAACCTCTATTCCTTGGAACACTTTAGATGAAAACACGCCTGCCATTATAAACTTTAAAAGCAAGCCTAATGGAATTTATATTAAGGGCTCCAGTTATATCTCGTTATCAAATATTTCCATAACGGGAAATGGGTTCGATTCCACTTCCGAAACCACCCACACCATGAGATGTGGCGTTTTAATAGTGAATTCCGATGAAAACAAAACACAAGACATCACCCTATCAAGACTTAACATATTTGATATCTTTTATGAAAATGAAGGTTTTAAAAGAGGCAAAGATGAAGTAAAAACGGCCAATGGAACACAACACTATGGTTGGGGCATTAGGGTTATAAGTACAACCCCAAACACACCCATTGAAAACATCAATATAAACAGTTGCCAGGTTGAAAATGTTTCCCATACAGGAATTAAGCTAACGGGAATGAACCAGAATATTAGCGCTCTTAAAATCTATAACAATCTTATTAAGTTAACCGGAGGGCCTGGTATTCAAATGTCCGAAGTAAAAGATGTTCATGTTCACGACAATATTGTAACCAACTCCGGAAGTAATGATGATTCCCGAAAATGGGGTCGCGGTAGCGGACTTTGGACCTGGGGAAGCTCTAGGATTTTAATAGAAAAAAATCGTTTTCTATATGCCAATGGCCCAGGAGATTCGGCAGGGGCACACATTGATTTCAATTGCGATAACATTGTTTTACAATACAATATAAGCGCCTACAATGCAGGTGGATTTTGTGAAATTCTGGGGAATAATTACAACTGCGCCTACCGTTATAACCTGAGTATAAATGATGGGTACCGAATAAAAGGGGTTCATGGTGCTTTTCAAGAAGGAAAAACATTGTGGTTAAGTGGTTATCAAGGCAATAACAAAAAAAGAAAAGGCCCCGTAAACTCTTATATTTACAACAATACCATAGTTACAGATGCTACAATTGTTTCAAAAATGGCCCTAGATAACACAAGTAGTGGTATTCTAATTGCCAACAATATTTTTTATCTACAGGGGAAAACAAAAATGGTGTTGGGAGACCAATACAAGCCAGAAACAAAAAATGGAGATTTAGATAAGAACATCTTCTTTCAAAATAATTTATTCCTCCGCAAAGACAATTGGCCAAAAGAAACCGGAATAGAAGATGCAAATCCTATTTTTGGAGATCCAGGATTTGAACATAATGGTAGCTTGAATATTGAAGCCTATATTCCTAAAAACATCGATTTAGTAAAAGGCAAAGGAATAGACATTCCCCTACTTCCAAAGGATGAAACCGGAATACTTCCTTCCCTAAACCCAGGCAAAGACATATTAGGAAACCCTATAGGAAACAAGCCAAGCCTTGGCGCCATTGAAGTTGAAAGCCAATAATCCCCTTACTTCATCTATATCCCTTACAAGACAAAAAACCTCTACATTTCTGTAGAGGTTTTAAGGTTTGAGGTCTCACAATCATTCTTCAGACTAGCCCCTGCTTCAATTAACACTTATTAAATATGTAACATGTATTCTTTCAAAAAAACGAAAATAAGATTATTACTATCAATAGAGCAGTAAAACATTAAGCCTGGTTATGGCAATTACAACTCTTTCAATCGCTCGTAATCTTCCTTGTACTTAGCCTTGGCTATTTCTTCTCTTCTAGCTTGAGATTTTTTAGTGAAATATTGATTACTTCTCAATTGTTGTACCTGCTTGGTCTTTCTTACCTTGTTTTTGTACCTTTTAATTGCACGTTCAATATGTTCCCCAGGTTTTATGGTTATTATAAGCATGTAATAATTTAAATTAAAAAAGGCCACTAGTATTTAGTGGCCTCTGGTTTCTCTTTGTTATTCTATTACTTCAACATTAACAGCGTTAAGTCCTTTTTTACCTCGTTCGGTATTAAACGTTACTTTATCATTTTCATTAATGTCATCAATTAGACCAGATATATGCACAAAGATTTCTTCTTTTGTGTCATCAGCAGTAATAAATCCAAACCCTTTGGACTTGTTGAAGAATTTTACAGTTCCTTCCATGGTATAAAAAATTAAATTGTTTAATAAATAAGTGCCTTGACCAAGCCCAGTAAAAAGATAAAAAATCTAAACTTGACTTGAGTTCAGCAACTGGTTGCGTGTTAGCGAAAAAATGAAATAGGAAGGAAATTAAACTGGAAAGAAAAAGATCTTTACTAGATGATAATGTTACTAACCCTGCAAAGTAACGCCTTTAAGTCGGGATAAACTAATATAAGCCAATTTTTATTTATTGACCATCAATAAATTACAATCATTTAAAGTTGAAGATATAAAACAAAAAACCCCTACAAAATGTAGAGGTTTCTAATGGTTTGCGGTCTGGACGGGACTCGAACCCGCGACCCCCTGCGTGACAGGCAGATATTCTAACCAACTGAACTACCAGACCGTTGCTCAAACGCGGATGCAAATATACATTGCATTTTTTATAAAGCAAATCTTTTTTTGCATTTTTATTTGCCTTCTCAAATGAACTTCTGGCGCTCTATAAGATACGTCATCAAAACCGCATCAAAATTCTTTCGTATATCCGCTGGGACATAGTTTATTTTATACTGTAGGCACTTAAGCTTGATCTCTTCAAAATAGCTTTTTACAGCAGTCGTGTACGTGTCCTTAATGTTTTCGGCATAAAGATTTATATACTCTCCTGTTTCTACATCTACAAACCGCCGCGGACTGTTATCAAAGTCAAACTTTAGCTCTTTCTCACCGTCATACACATGAAACAACACAACCTCATGCTTGTTGTATTTTAGATGTCGTAATGCCTCAAACAAATTGGTATCGTCTACCGAGGTTTGGAACATATCCGTAAACAAAAAAATCATGGATCGCCTGTGAATCTTTTCTGCTATCAAATGCAAGTACTCATATGTTTCCGTCAAGGTGTTTTCGGGTTTGGATCCCATGGTTTGGGTAAGTGCGTTCAACAACATGTGATGATGGCGCTCACTGCCCTTCTCTGGGGCATAAAAATCATACTTATCACTGTAAACACTCAACCCAATAGCGTCTCGCTGTTTCTTGAACATTTGCATCAAGGCGGCAATAGCCAATACCGAAAAACCCATTTTATTCAAGTTGGCAAAACTTTGCTTGCCCATGTTGGGGTAGTGCATAGAGCTACTGTTATCCAAAATCACATGACAGCGCAAGTTGGTCTCATCGTCATAACGCTTGGTATAAAGCTTTTCGGTTTTGGCAAACAGTTTCCAGTCCAAATGCCGGGTGCTTTCTCCCTTGTTGTATATTTTATGCTCGGCAAATTCGGCAGAAAACCCATGAAACGGACTCTTATGCATGCCAGCAATAAAGCCCTCTACCACCTGCTTAGCCAAAAGCTCCAAGTTGGTAAACCCTCCTACATTATTTAACTCTTGCCGTAAATCCATTGAAAAAAATTCTAGATAATGGTATCTACAATACCATATTCTACAGACTCCTCTGCACCCATCCAATGGTCTCTATTGAAATCCTTCATCACCTTTTCAAATTTCTGGCCACAATTATCAGCCAGCAATTGAGCGCTCAATTCCTTGGTTAAAAGTATTTCCTTTGCCGTAATCTCAATATCGCTGGCAGGCCCACGGGCGCCTCCACTAGGTTGATGAATCATGACCCGCGCATGTTTTTGAATACGGCGCTTGCCCTTGGTTCCTGCCGAAAGGATAATAGATCCCATAGACGCCGCAAAACCAGTGCAAATAGTTGCCACATCACTCTTTAAAGATTGCATGCAATCATAAATAGCAAATCCTGAAGTTACATACCCGCCAGGACTGTTAATGTACAGTTCAATGTCTTTGGTTTCCAACGAGTCCAAGTACATCAAACGGTCAATTACGTGTTTGGCAGATTTATCATCTACCATGCCCCAAAGAAAAACTTTGCGTTGTTCCATAAACTTGTTGTCTATGGCATCCTGTATTTTTGAAGTTTTAGTCATCTTATATTTTATTTTCCTCTAAAATAAAAAAAGGTTTACCACAGAGGCAAACCTTTTATCATTTCTTTTATAATTGTTTTCTTATAGTAAAGAATCCAAAGCGTCGCTGTAAGTACTCTTAGGAGCAACACCCACTTGTCTTCCTACTACTTCACCATTTTGGAAAACCAAAACAGTAGGAATGTTTCTAATTCCAAACTTAGCTGCAAATTCTTGATTGTTGTCAACGTCCACTTTACCTATCACTGCCTTTCCCTCATATTCGCTGCTCAACTCCTCAATAATAGGAGCTACCATTCTACAAGGGCCACACCATGCTGCCCAAAAATCAACCATTACAGGCTTGTCACTTTTCAATACGGTTTCTTCAAACGTCGCATCTGTTATTTCTAATGCCATATTATAAAATTTTTAAATCGTTCTTAATCTATTAACTGTGCAAAATTAGTCAAATATTTTTCCAAAACTTACAACCCAACTATTTGTTTTCATTATAAGTACATTGTTTCAAATTATTACTCTTCTTTAGGGCGCACCCCAGACACCAACTGTCTGGGTCAGGCTATACGCTATATCCAAGACACGCTTTGCTTTGTCTTGGGATGCCGCTGCTATCCTTTGCGCAAAACCAAGCTGTCAATTCAACTTGTAGTCCAGTTCAAATCCCTTGATCTCGTTCAACAACTCCTGCGAAATCTTCACCTTCTGGCTCCTGCTGGGCATTTGCAAATTAATTTTTTCCTCTACATCATACACAATAAAATTCAGTGCTTGGTTTCCTTTATGCATTTCAAACAGGTCTTCCAACTGCTGTACGGTCTCTTCCTTCAGTTGGCTTAGTTCCATCTTCACCGAAAGCTTTTTGGCCCGCGCTTCCATCACATCCTGCAACAACATGAAATTGTTAAACTGCAATCTAGGTTCGCCCGCTTGACCCGTCTCTTTATTTTTCCAGCCTTCCCGTATAAATGCCTGGACATATACAAACGAATTTTTCACTAAAAAGTGCCTGAACTTCAAATAGTCTTCCCCAAAAATCCTAAATTCATGACTGGTCGTATAATCTTCCACAAAAAAACTGGCCCAGCCTTTTCCGTTTTTAGAAACCCGGTGTTGCACATCAGTCACTACGCCACTAAAGGTTACTTCCCTGTTAATCATTTGGTGCATATTGGAAAATACTTCCAATGTGGCGGTACAAAACGTGTCCATTTCAATCTTGAAATCGTCCAACGGATGTCCCGAAATATAAATCCCTACCACTTCTTTTTCCCTTGCCAATTTCTCCATGGTTCCCCATTCGTCACAAGGTGGCACCTGTGGTTCGGCAATTTGCACTTCACTGGCGTCACCAAACAAACTCACTTGCGCCGAATTTGAGTTCTCTTGATGCTTGGCACCGTAACGTATGGCTTTCTCCAAAAAGGTTATGCCATCACCTTCATCGTGAAAATACTGCGCTCTATGGGTGCCTTTAAAGCAATCAAAACTGCCTGCAAAAGCCAAGTTCTCAAAAGCCTTTTTATTGGCTGCACGCAAGTCAATACGCTTGGCCATATCAAAAATAGACTTGTAGGGGCCGTCTTTTTTTCGGTGCTCAACAATGGTTTGCACAGCGCCATGCCCCACGCCTTTAATCGCCCCCATTCCAAATCGCACGGCATTGTCTTTATTTACCGAAAATTTATAATAACTTTCATTCACATCAGGCCCAAGCACATTCAATTTCATGCGCCTGCATTCTTCCATGAAAAAAGTGACCTGTTTAATATCATTCATGTTGTTGGAAAGTACCGCTGCCATATATTCTGCAGGATAATGTGCTTTCAAATAGGCTGTTTGGTAGGCAATCCAAGCATAACAGGTGGAATGCGACTTGTTGAAAGCGTAACTGGCAAAGGCTTCCCAATCTTTCCATATTTTTTCCAAAACATCTCTTGGATGTCCGTTGGCTTCACCACCATCCAAAAATTGAGGCTTCAACTTTTGAAGCAAAGCGAAAATCTTTTTACCCATGGCTTTTCTCAATACATCCGCATCACCTTTGCTAAAGCCCGCCAGTTTTTGGGACAGTAACATCACCTGCTCTTGGTACACCGTAATTCCGTAGGTTTCCTTAAGGTATTCTTCCATGTCAGGCAAGTCGTAAATAATGTCTTCCTGACCATGCTTTCTTTTAATAAAACTAGGAATGTATTCCATAGGACCGGGACGGTAGAGCGCATTCATGGCAATCAAATCGTCAAAAACCGTTGGTTTTAAATCCTTCATGTGTTTTTGCATCCCAGGAGATTCATATTGAAAAATCCCAACGGTTTCGCCTCGTTGGAACAACTCGTACGTTTCTTTATCGTCTAATGGAAAATTCTCGGGGTCGAGTTCAATACCGTGCTTGGCCTTGACAATTTTTACGGTATCCTTGATAAGTGTTAAGGTTTTTAGTCCCAAAAAGTCCATTTTGAGCAAACCGGCACTTTCCACCACCGAGTTGTCAAATTGCGTGACATATAAATCCGAATCCTTAGCCGTGGCAACAGGCACAAAATTGGTAATATCATCAGGCGTAATAATCACCCCGCATGCATGGATTCCTGTATTTCTCACTGAGCCTTCCAGCACGCAGGCTTGTTTCACTGTTTCGGCTTCCAGATCATCGCCTTCATAAATATTCAGAAGCTGATTGATTTTTTCCATTTCCTCGGCACGGAATTGCGCGCTTAATTTCTTCTCATCAACCCCAAAAATCTTGTTCAACTTCGTATTGGGAATCAACTTGGCAAGTCTATCGGCATCCCCCAAAGGCAAATCCAGCACTCTGGCAGTATCCCGTATGGAAGACTTGGCCGCCATGGTTCCGTAAGTTATAATTTGTGCCACTTGGCTGGAACCGTATTTTTTAATCACATACTCCATGACCCGGCCTCTACCTTCATCATCAAAATCAATATCAATATCGGGCATACTCACACGATCCGGATTCAAGAAACGCTCAAACAGCAAATCGTATTTAATAGGGTCTATATTGGTGATCCACAAACAATAGGCTACCACCGAACCAGCGGCCGAACCCCGACCAGGCCCAACGGAAACATCCAAATTACGGGCTTCCCGAATAAAATCTTCTACAATCAAAAAGTAGCCCGGATAACCCGTTTTTTCAATAACATCCAATTCGAAGTCAATGCGTTCTTTGATGTCTTGAGTGAGTTCGGGATATCGTTTTTCGGCTCCTTGATAGGTAAGGTGCCGCAAGTACGCATTTTCCCCTCGCTTGCCGCCATCTTTATCGTCTTCCGGATTTTTGAACTCTTCAGGAATGTCAAATTTGGGAAGCAAAACATCACGAGCCAATTCAAACGCTTCTATCTTATCTACAACTTCTTGAATGTTGTAAATAGCCTCAGGAATATCCTTAAAGAGATCTTTCATCTCTTCCGAAGATTTAAAATAATACTCCTGATTGGGCAAGCCATAACGATAGCCTCTACCACGACCTATAGGCGTGGCTTGCTTTTCGCCATCTTTAACACACAACAAAATATCATGCGCATTGGCATCTTCCTTCGTAATATAATAGGTATTGTTTGTTGCAATCAGTTTAACATCGTGCTTCCTGGAAAATGCTATCAGGGTTTGGTTAACCCGATTTTCATCTTCCTGCCCATGACGCATCAACTCAATGTATAGGTCGTCACCAAAAACATCTTTCCACCAGAGCAAAGCTTCTTCGGCTTGATTTTCTCCTATATTCAACACCTTGCTTGGCACTTCACCATACAGGTTCCCTGTTAAAACCAAGACATCTTGCTTGTACAGTTTTACCAACTCTTTGTCTATCCTGGGTACGTAATAAAACCCATCGGTATAGGCCAAAGAAGACAGTTTGGCCAAGTTATGATAGCCCCTTTTGTTCTTTGCCAAAAGAACCACTTGATAGCCATTGTCCTTCACCGTTTTATCCTTGTGGTTTTCACAGATATGAAATTCGCACCCAATGATAGGTTTAATGGGCTGACCGTTGAAAATCTCATTCTTCTCTTCGGCTTCCTTCTTTTTGACTTCAATGGATTTGTTGTAGTTGGAAATTTCCTTAACAAAATGAAAAGCGCCCATCATATTTCCATGATCGGTCATAGCCACCGCAGGCATATTATTCTTGCCCGCTGCCTGCACCAAATCCGGAATGCTAATGGTGGATTGCAGAATGGAAAATTGTGAATGGTTATGAAGGTGAACAAAATCGACCTCGGCCAAATCGGAAATATTCTCCCGTATTTCGGCTTCAGACAAACCGGCATCTTGGGTCTTTTTAAGACGCTCGCGTATCTTGTCACTTTCTTTTTTAAGGTTAATATGTTTTAACCCAATAAGGGCAATCTCCTTCGGATTGGCTTCAGAAAATTGTTCGAAATAATCAGCTTCAACATCCAGTTCTTCCTTGGTAAATTCTCCCAAGCGAATCAATTCAAAGAAACATCTCGTGGTCGCTTCTACGTCTGCCGTTGCATTATGTGCTTCAGCAAAAGGTATGTTGAAGAGAAACTCGTGTAATTCCGTTAAGGTTGGTAATTTGAATTTACCTCCACGACCACCTGGGATCTTACAAAGCTCGGCTGTATGCTCCGTACACGTATCTAAAACGGGTAATTCCTGCAATTTGTTGGCTACCTCACTACGGTAGAATTCACAGCCCATTATATTGACGTCAAACCCTACATTTTGCCCAACTATGAATTTTGTTTTTTCAAGGGCTTGGTTAAACTTCTCCAGTACGTGCTGTAACGGCACCCCCTGCTCTTGTGCCAACTCTGTAGAAATCCCATGGATTTTTTCGGCATCATAGGGAATATTGAAACCATCCGGTTGAATCAAATAATCTTGATGTTCAATACAGTTACCCATACCATCATGCAATTGCCAGGCGATCTGTACGGCTCTCGGCCAATTATCGGTATCGGTAATGGGCGCATCCCAACGCTTAGGCAAACCAGTGGTTTCGGTGTCAAAAATTAAATACATACAGGTAATTGTTCGAAAAAAGGAAACTAAAATTACAAAGAATGCTAGTTATAGCAATTGAAAGTTATAATCAGTTATAAACAAAAAGCGCATCCTATTCAAGATGCGCCCTACTGGATTATTTTTTATCAAGATTAAGGTGTGCAATCACCCAAGGAATCTACTATTGTCTGTAAAACACCTCCTGTGTCACCACAAGCAGTTATTTGAGCCAACAAAGCCTCTTTATATGTAGTACAGACAGCTGTATAATTTGGATCTGTCGTATCAGTGGCGGCATAGGCAGCAGCAGCGGCAGTTGTCGCTTCTGTGGCTTCAATGCATCCACTTCCACCGGACACCAAGCCTCCTTGCAATGATACTCTGTAAAAAACACCTTGGTTAAAATTAACCGTTTTCATTCCATCTTCAGAAAAAGCATTAAACCAGAAGGTTCCTGAAATTCTTTTGGGTTCGGAGTTGTCAATCTCTTCAACCATGATTTCCCCATCTGCAGGATAGAGTGTCAAACTGGGATCTGGCTCATTGTTAGTAGAGTACACGGTCCCATCGTTATCTATAAAAATAGCTTCACTGGAACTGCCGTTTCCTAAAGTGAATGTCCCGCGGGTATCTGTTGCAGTTATAAGCTGAACTGTTTGGTAGCTTCTTTTGCCTTCAATTAAAAAGCCCCCAAAATCTATGTCGGCGGCATAATAATCGGCTCTCCACAAAACACCATCCTTATTTCCCTGGATGGCGGGTGAATTAAATTCAACTTCTTCAGCACAATTGGTGGCAAAAAATAGGCAGGTTAACAGACTTAGTGATAAGGCAATTTTTTTCATGTGTATGCTGTATATAAACTTTAAAAGTACAACAAATAAAGCAAACTTAAATATTTAAAGCAAACTAATCGAAAAATAAAAAAATGTAGTATCTTTGCGCCCTAATTAATAACAGAGGTCGTGAACCTCACTATTTAATCATTATGCCAGTAAAAATTAGATTACAAAGACACGGTAAAAAAGGAAAACCTTTTTTCTGGATTGTAGCCGCTGATGCGCGTGCTAAAAGAGATGGTAAATATCTTGAAAAATTAGGTACTTACAACCCAAACACAAACCCTGCAACTATTGACTTGAATGTTGACGGTGCCGTCAAGTGGTTACAGAATGGTGCTCAACCAACTGATACTGCTAGAGCTATCTTATCTTACAAAGGCGCTTTACTTAAAAACCACTTAGCTGGTGGTGTTAGAAAAGGCGCTTTGACTGAGGAGCAAGCTGAAGAGAAATTCAATGCTTGGTTAGAAGAAAAAACAGGGAGAGTTCAAGCTAAAACTGATGGTTTGGCTAAAGCTAACGCCGAGGCTAGAGCTAAAGCTTTAGAAGCTGAAAAAGCTGTAAACGAAGCTAGAATTGCTGCAGCCGCTCCAGTAGTGGAAGAAGAAGTTGCTGAAGAAGCACCTGCACAAGAAGTTGAAGCTTCAAACGAAGAAGAATAAAAAATCAATTTTTTTATACTTTTAACCCAGGCATTTATCGTCTGGGTTTTTTATTTTTTATTATGCAGAAAAAGGATTGTTTTTATCTAGGTAAGATTGTTAAAAAGTACAGCTTTAAAGGAGAGGTTCTGGCCAAACTGGACACGGACCAACCTGAGCTTTACGAAAACATGGACGCTATTTTTGTTGAATTGCGCAACAACCTCGTTCCTTTTTTCATTGAATCTTCCCAATTACATAAATCGGAATTGCTTCGTCTTAAATTTGAAGATGTAGATTCAGAACAGGATGCCGATAGCTTGATTAAATGCGACTTGTATCTTCCTCTTGAATTACTTCCCAAATTAGAAGGCGACAAATTCTATTTTCATGAAATCATTGGCTTCAAGATACACGACAAAAATTTCGGCCACGTAGGGATCATCAAAAGCATTAACGATTCTACTGCACAAGCACTTTTTGAAATTGACCGAGAGGGAACGGAAATCTTGATTCCCATGAATGACGAGTTCATTTTAAAAGTGGACAAAAAAAACAAAACTATTTTTGTGGAAACACCTGAAGGATTGATAGATTTATATCTATAGAATAAAAATCGCTTCGCTTATAGAACAAAGAACCAAGACCAGTGTCAACGTTTAAATTCAAACAATTTTCAATTAATCAGGACCAATGCGCCATGAAAGTTGGCACAGACGGTGTATTATTGGGAGCTTGGGCCAAAATTGACAACCACCACAGAACTGTTCTGGATATTGGCTCAGGCACTGGCATCATTGCCTTGATGCTAGCACAAAGGAGTGATGCTCAAGAAATTGACGCCGTGGAAATTGATCCCAAAGCGCACGAGCAATGCGTAGAAAACTTTGAAGCCTCTCCCTGGGGCGACCGCTTATTTTGTTACCATGCTGAGTTCACCGAGTTTGTTGCCGAAATGTATGAGGAAGATGTTACTTATGATGTCATTGTTTCCAATCCGCCGTTCTATTCTGAAACCGTTACTTCGGGTGATGTACAACGGGATAAGGCTCGTATAAATACGTCTTTGCCATTTGAAGATTTAATTGAAGGCGTTTCATTGTTGCTTTCAGAAAACGGCATTTTCAATCTCATCATCCCCTACAAAGAAGAAGAAAATGTTGTTTTTCTGGCCCAAAGTTTTGGTATGTTTCCCCTTGAAATCCTCAGAATTAAAGGAACTCCCGATTCTGAAATAAAACGGAGTTTACTGGCCTTTTCCTTTCAAGAAAAAGAATGCCAAATTTCGGAAATGGTTATAGAAACTTCAAGACATCAATACACTCAAGAGTATATTGAGCTTACAAAGGAGTTCTATTTAAAAATGTAGAATATTTTAGGGCTTTGAAAACGTTTTCGCTACTTTTGCAAAGCAAAAAATTAACTACATGAAACCAGATCTTTTTGAAGCTCCTGATTACTACAACTTAGACGAATTACTTTCTGAAGAACATAAATTGGTCCGTGATGCTGCCCGTACTTGGGTGAAACGTGAAGTCTCTCCTATTATTGAAGAGTATGCCCAAAAGGCCGAATTCCCTAACCAAATCATCAATGGTCTGGCCGAAATAGGTGCTTTTGGCCCTTACATTCCAGTAGAATATGGCGGTGCCGGTTTAGATCAAATTTCCTATGGCTTAATCATGCAAGAAATTGAGCGTGGCGATAGCGGTGTGAGAAGCACAGCGTCTGTTCAATCGTCCTTGGTCATGTATCCTATTTGGAAGTATGGTAACGAAGCACAACGTCAAAAGTATTTGCCAAAACTCGCTTCGGGTGAATGGATGGGTTGCTTTGGTTTGACCGAACCCGACCACGGCAGTAATCCTGGCGGTATGGTAACCAACTTTAAGGATATGGGAGATCATTACGTGTTGAATGGAGCCAAAATGTGGATTTCCAATGCGCCATTTGCCCAAGTAGCAGTGGTTTGGGCCAAAAATGAAGAAGGCCGCATACATGGACTGATTGTGGAGCGCGGCATGGAAGGTTTCACAACCCCTGAGACACACAACAAATGGTCCCTCAGAGCTTCGGCTACTGGTGAATTGATTTTTGACAATGTTAAAGTTCCAAAAGAAAACCTTTTACCTAACAAATCCGGTTTAGGAGCACCGCTTGGTTGCTTGGATTCTGCCCGTTATGGTATTGCTTGGGGTGCTATTGGAGCGGCTATGGATTGTTATGATACTGCTTTAAGATACAGCAAAGAGCGTCTTCAATTTGGGAAACCTATTGGATCTTTCCAACTTCAGCAAAAGAAATTGGCCGAAATGATTACCGAAATCACCAAAGCCCAATTGCTAACTTGGCGTTTGGGGGTTTTAAGAAATGAAAACAAAGCCACTTCGGCACAAATATCCATGGCAAAAAGGAATAATGTGGAAATGGCCATCAATATTGCTCGTGAAGCCAGACAGATCTTAGGTGGCATGGGTATTACGGGCGAATACAGCATCATGCGCCATAGCATGAACCTGGAAAGTGTAATTACCTATGAAGGCACCCATGACATCCATTTGCTTATCACTGGTCTGGACATTACGGGTTTAAATGCCTTCAAATAAGATTATTTTAAGTGTTATTCTAAGCGTTTCAAGTTGAAACGCTTTTTTTGTATCTTTAAACTGCTATGAAAATAAAAACTTCTTTTGTCCTTTTACTTTGGTTTTTAGCAATGAGCTGTTCCTCTAACAGTCAAGAACTAAATACGTCTTCAAACCACAATCCTGATGAAAATTCTTCACAAGAGAATACCATCAAACTGATTTCCTTGGGAGACAGTTATACTATTGGCCATAGTGTGTGCGAAACTTGCAGATTCCCCGAACAACTGAAATTAGCTTTGGAAAGTCATTACAGCACCTCAGGCTCAGTAGAACTGAAGATTATTGCACAAACAGGTTGGACAACAACTAATTTGCTTTCTGCCATTGACGCGACAAATTTAAATAGTAATTATGACTTGGTAACATTACTTATTGGCGTCAATAATCAGTATAGCCATCTAAACTTCTCTATTTATGAAACTGAATTTGCAGCCCTAGTTGAAAAAGCTAAAACACTGGCTTCCGATGACCCTTCAAAAGTTATTGTTATCTCTATTCCAGATTATGCTTACACACCTTATGGGCAAGGTTCGGCAAACCCGCAACAAATTTCAACTGAAATAGATGAATACAATCAATTTGCCCAAGATTATTGTTCCGAAAATGACATATCCTATGTTTACATTACAGATATTACCCGCTTAGGATTGGAACAAACATCCCTAGTTGCAAGTGATGGATTGCATCCTTCAGGATTGGCCTACACCCAATTTGTTGAGCGTATTTTACCTGTAGCTCTTGAAAAATTGGATGACTAACACTATGTATTTAATTTTTCCCTACATTTAATTTATGGGAAGTTTTGATAGACTCACAAGGGCTTACAAGAATGCGAAAACCATTCCTTTTGATGACCAGTCGAAGTTCATTTTTTTCAGTGATTGCCACAGAAGTGACAATAGTTTTGCTGATGATTTTGCAAACAACAGGAACATTTACTACCACGCTTTAAAACATTATTACCAAGAGGGTTTCCAGTATTGTGAAATTGGCGATGGTGATGAATTATGGGAAAACTTGTCCTTTCAGCCCATTTTGGAAGCCCATAAAAATGTGTATGAACTCATGAAACTGTTTCATGATGAGGGCAGGTTGCATATGGTTTGGGGTAATCATGATATGGTATATAGAAATCCTAGTTATGTAGAGAAAACGCTATCGTCTTATTTTGATCCCAAAACAGGGACGGATGTAGATCTTTTTTGCAACATCAAGTTTTATGAAGCCCTGATGCTAAAACATACCGAGACCCAGCAAGAGCTGTTTTTAACACATGGGCATCAAGCCGATTGGTGGAATTATGTAGCGTGGCGATGGAACCGTTTTTTGGTACGAATTCTTTGGAAACCTCTAAATGTAATGGGTATAGCCGATCCTACAAGTCCGGCTAAAAACTATAAAGAATTAATTAAAGTTGAAAGGCGAATTAAAGATTGGATTGTTCAAAACAATAATTTAATGACCATAGTAGGTCACACCCACCGGCCACGCTTTCCTGAGCCTGGCGACATTCCTTTTTTCAATGATGGAAGCTGCGTACATCCTAGAAGTATCACAGGTATTGAAATAGAACAAGGTGAAATTTCCTTGATTAAATGGCAAGTCTCCACCAAAGATGATGGCACGTTGCAAATTATACGAGTGCTTTTGGAGGGGCCAAAAAGCTTAAGAGATTATTAGCTTTCAGGTGCTAATTCAACTTCAAGACCATCCAATTCTGGCGTCATTTGGATTTGACAACCCAAACGGCTGTTGTCTTTTACATAAAACGCTTCACTTAACATAGCTTCCTCATCGTCTTGCATTTCGGGAAGTGGTGTGTCTGATAAAATATAGCATTGGCAAGAGGCGCACATGGCCATCCCGCCACATATACCAATGGTACCTTCGGGAGCCAGTTCATAACTGCGAACCACTTCCATGAGATTCATGGCCATATCAGTGGGCGCTAGGATGTTGTGCGTTACACCGTCTCTATCTGTGATTTTTATTTTTATATCTTTTTCCACTATTCTATAGCTTTAACCACTTGCTTAGGAGCTTCTTTTCTGCTGCCATCAAACCCGTCAACACCACTTACGGTCGTGTATTTCAATACATATTTTTTGCCCGGGTTGATAATTTGATACGCTGCCTGACACATGAGTGTCGCTTCATGGAAACCACAAAGGATCAGTTTTAACTTCCCTGGATAAGTATTGACATCTCCTATGGCGAAGATGCCTGGGATGTTGGTCTGGTAGTCCAAAGAATTGTTTACCTTGATTGCATTTTTTTCTATTTCAAGACCCCAATCGGCTATAGGCCCAAGTTTAGGTGCCAATCCAAACAAAGGAATAAAGTGATCACATTCAATTTCAAACTCTTTTTGGATATGTTCGGCTTGTGAAACAACCACCCCTTTTACTTCACGAGCACCCAAAATTCCTATGACTTCAGCAGGTGTGACCAAATTGATTTTTCCTTGGTTTTTCAACTCTTGAACTTTTTCCACAGAATCCAAAGCACCTCTAAACTCGTTTCTTCTATGAATCAAAGTTACTTCAGAAGCAACATTGGACAAGAAAATACTCCAATCCAATGCCGAATCGCCGCCACCTGCAATCACCACCTTTTTATCCCTATATATTTCAGGATTCTTGATAAAGTATTCAACGCCTTTATCTTCAAACTCTTCAATATTGTGTATGAGTGGTTTTCTAGGCTCAAAGCTGCCCAAGCCTCCAGCTATAGCAACTACTGGAGCATTGTGTTTTGTACCTTTATTGGTGGTTACCACAAAACTCCCGTCGTCTAATTTCTCAATGGTTTCGGCACGCTCTCCAAGGGTAAATCCTGGCTGAAATTGTTTGCACTGCTCCATCAAATTATCAACAAGTTCACCCGCTAAGACTTCAGGAAATCCTGGGATGTCATAAATAGGCTTTTTAGGGTAGATTTCGGCAAGTTGACCTCCTATTTGCGGAAGTGCATCTATCAAATGGCATTTCAGTTTCAATAATCCTGCTTCAAATACAGCAAATAATCCTGTGGGCCCAGCGCCAATGATGAGTATATCGGTTTTAATCATGAATTGAAATTTATCTGGCTAAATTATAATGTGAATACCTATTTAAAAATGATAAATGTCACCTCAACTCATATTGATAACTTTCTCAATTTGAGGAGCATACTTCTTAATGGTCATTTCAACACCTGATTTAAGCGTCATTTGATTGACACTGCAAGAGGTGCATGCACCCAATAATTTTACCGTCACAAACCTATCATCTTCAATGGAAACCAGCGAGATATCGCCACCATCACTCTGTAGAAACGGGCGGATTTCATCCAAAGCCTTTTCAACATTTAATCGTAATTGTTCAGTTGTCATGGTCAACATACTTATTGAAACTATTTTTTAATGGCAGAACAGCCCGCCATGGTTGTTATTTTTATGGCTTCAGTAGGCGGTAAATTTTCATTTCTACTCACTACTTCCTGTACTATGTTTTGCGTTAATTTTTCAAAGGCGCTTTCCAATGGGGTAGCCGTTTGCAATGCTGCTGGGCGTCCCACATCACCAGCTTCTCGGATGCTTTGCACCAAGGGAATTTCTCCCAAGAAAGGTACTTTCAAATCTTCGGCCAAATTTCTTGCGCCTTCTTTCCCAAAAATGTAGTATTTGTTAGTTGGTAATTCCTCAGGCGTAAAATAGGCCATGTTTTCTACAATACCTAAAACAGGTACATTAATACTTTCTTGCTGGAACATGGCAACCCCTTTTCTAGCATCGGCCAAAGCTACATTTTGCGGCGTGCTTACGACTACGGCCCCTGTAATAGGCAGGGACTGCATAATGCTCAAGTGAATATCTCCAGTGCCTGGAGGCAAGTCAACCAAAAGAAAATCCAAGTCGTCCCAAGCGGCATCAAAAATCATTTGGTTAAGCGCTTTGGCCGCCATAGGGCCACGCCAAATAACAGCTTGGTCTGGGCGTGTGAAAAAGCCTATGGAGAGAATCTTGACCCCATAATTTTCAATAGGTTTCATTTTTGATTTTCCGTTCACATCAACCGCTATGGGGCGATCGTGTTCAACATCAAACATAATAGGAATGGATGGCCCATAGATATCGGCATCCAAAACACCCACTTTAAATCCCATTTTGGCCAGTGTTGCAGCCAAATTGGCCGTAACGGTAGATTTTCCAACGCCCCCTTTCCCTGAAGCTACAGCAACGATGTTTTGTATTCCGGGAATGGACTTGCCCTTGATTTCATTCTTAGGTTTTTGAGTCGCCTCCACTTTTATATTCACTTTCACCTTCGCTTTCTCGTAAACCTTATCGTGAATGGCTTTCATGATTTCCACTTCAGTTTTCTTTTTGGCCTGAAGGCTTGGATTTTTTATAGTCACATCTACAACCACCTCATCTCCAAAAATCACGATGTTGGTAAGCGCACCACTCTCAACCAAATTCCCGCCTTCACCAGGTTCGGAAATAGTCTCCAGTGCTTGTAAAATATCTTGTTTGTTGAGTTTCATATCACTTTAGATAAACAAATGTAAAGCAACTTGTTAAATGCGTTTGTAACAATTGTTGCCTTCACTTTATTCAGAATTATTCTAAACTGCAAATATACTTATTATAGCTTGAAGATGGAAGCTATTGCAATGAAGTTTTGAATTTAATTGTGTTTGTGAGTCTTGACTATTAAGGGGACTTTTTATAATTCTTTTGCTGGATCCCAAAAAACTTTATCCAATTCCTGAACTTGGTTGTTCTTGACCGTAACCCCTTCGCTTTCTAAAAGTTGCTGCATGAGATTGGTGCCATCAAAATGGTGTTTTCCTGTTAACAATCCATTTCGGTTAACAACACGGTGTGCCGGCACGTCTTTCCCTACTGAACCATTCATGGCATAACCTACCATTCGGGCACTTCGGAAAGCTCCCAGATAATTGGCAATGGCACCATAGCTGGTCACTCTCCCATGGGGGATACACTTGGCCACTGCATAGACTTGTTCAAAGAAATTGAGGGTCTCAGGTTTCATCTTAAAGTTCTTGAATGATTTTAATAAGCGTTATAATAGCAATTATTCCTGTAATGGCTCCAATGATATAATTCATGTTCTTTTGCGTGGTGAACTTCTTACTCTTAATCTTATCAAAAAAGAAGATGTAAATGTAAAACATCACAAACGTTCCCATAACAGCCCCTGTAACATAAGAAATGATACTGATTTTATCAAACTCCATCCAACCAAAAGACGCAAAGGTCAAGGTCATATAAGCTTGGTAAGGGATAGGAAACACATTGATTGCCGACATGAACATGCCTTGAAAAAACCGACTTTGTTTACTTCTAGCCTCTTGTTGCTCAACTGGCTTGGGTTGTCTTTGCGCCAACACCAAAAAATAAATGGTCATTAATACAAAAATAACAAAAGCGGCTCGTTGCAAAACGTCTACCACGTCAGGATGGTTACTAATGTATTTGGCAAAAACAGCCGCAATACTGGTTTGGACGGCAACAATAAGGCATGCACCAACAGAAAACATGATTCCTCTAGCGTACCCTTCTTTTAAGCTTACTTTAGCCACAGTCATATTGAGCAAACCTGGCGGAACGATCCCAATAGCAGCGAAAAACAACCCTAAAAGAAAAAGAAATGTGATGTCCAAATTCTATTTTATCTTAAATTTTATATAGGTAATAGGTTTCCCTAGTTCAAGATACTGACTTTCGTAAAAAGTTTGTATAGCTGTCACTTCTTCAGGGCTTCCTTCTTGATGGTACACATCATTGTTTGCATAGACAACCTCATGGCCTTGCCCATGTAACAACCCAAGGGTATACCCATGCATAAACTCGCTATCTGTCTTCAAATTTACAACGCCATCCAATTTTAAAATACGCTTATATTTTTTTAAAAAATCTGAATTGGTCAAACGGTGCTTTGTTCGTTTATATTTGATTTGCGGATCTGGAAAGGTAATCCAAATTTCATCTACTTCATTTTCGGCAAAGGCAAAATCTATTAATTCAATTTGAGCACGTAAAAAAGCCACATTGTTCATGTTTTCTTCCTGAGCAGTTTTGGCACCACGCCAAAAACGGGCTCCTTTAATGTCGATGCCTATAAAATTTTTGTCGGGAAACTTCTTGGCAAGTCCAACGGAATATTCGCCTTTCCCGCAGCCCAATTCAAGTACCAGTGGGGCATTGTTTTTAAAAAAAGTTTCATTCCACTTTCCTTTGAGGGGAAATTTGCCATTCGTCAATTCGTCCCTGTTAGGCTGAACTACATTTTGAAACGTCTCATTCTCTCGAAATCTTTTTAATTTGTTTTTGCTTCCCACGTATATTTAATATTTTGGTAAAATTAGTGAAAGTAAACTGCTTTACATTTGCTTTTCATATTTTAATGCCAATGGCAACAAAAAAACGAATTTTAGTTGCCCCGCTCAACTGGGGATTGGGACATGCCACAAGATGCATCCCCATTATCAATGCTTTGATTGAAGATGGTTTTGAACCCATCATTGCTTCGGACGGGATTGCACTCGAATTACTCAAAAAAGAATTTCCCGAACTTAAAACCATGGAATTACCTTCCTACGGAATTACGTATGCAAAAAAAGGCAAATGGTTCAAGATGAAGCTCATAAAAGATTCACCAAAGCTTGCCAAGGCCATCAAAAAAGAAAAAAAAGAAACCAAGAAACTTATTGAAACCCTAAATATTGAGGGTATCATTTCCGATAACAGGCTGGGTGTGCATTCTAAAAAAATACCCTGTGTCTTTATGACCCACCAATTGAATGTGTTGAGCGGAAAAACTACTTGGCTAAGCACCAAGTTGCATCAAAAGTTCATTAAAAAATTCAACGAATGCTGGGTACCGGATTGCAAGGGCGAACCTAACCTAACCGGAAAATTGGGCCATGTTAAGTCGTTCGATATTCCCATAAAATATTTAGGGCCCATAAGCAGGTTTACCAAAAGAGAGACAGAAAAAAAGTATCAAATCATGGTTCTTATTTCCGGACCGGAACCTCAACGCACGTTATTGGAAGAAAAATTGCTTTCCATTTTCAGCAATTCCACGCAACCCATACTTTTTGTGAAAGGTCTTATCCAAAGAAAACAAACCGTAGAAACCTTAAACCAGCTCACCGTCTATAATTTCATGACTAGTGAACAGCTTGAAAAAGCCATCAATGAAAGTGAAATTATAGTTTCAAGATCTGGTTATACAACTATAATGGATTTGGCCATTCTTGAAAAGAAGGCCTTTTTTATCCCCACACCTGGACAAACCGAACAAGAATATCTTGCCAAGATACTTGAAAAGCAAAACTTAGTTCCTTATTGCACTCAGGACGATATAAACTTAAGCAAACTGGAGTTTGTGGAGAACTATACAGGGTTAGTAAATTTAGGATCGGCTATAGATTACAAGGAATTATTCCACCTTTTCAAGGGTAAATGAAAATTCACTGCCTACACCCAATTCACTTTCCACATATATTTTTTCATTGTGAGCCTCAATAATATGTTTTACGATAGACAGTCCAAGTCCGGAGCCACCTTCTCGTCTTGACCCGCTCTTATCAACTCTATAAAAACGCTCAAAAATACGTGCCAGATTAGATTTGGAAATACCCTCGCCATTGTCGGTTACCCTAACGATAACCTTGTTTTTGATGAGATTTTCTATACTGACTTCTGTTGTTCCCTTATCCCTTCCATACTTAATGGAATTAACGATAAGGTTGGTAAGCACTTGCTGAATGCGTTCTTTATCGGCCATCACATAAACAGGGTGGTCGTAATCTTTATCAAAAGAGAGCGTGATGCGTTTCTTTTGGGCCTTCATCTCAAATAAATCGAAGACATTTTGCACCAATTCAATGATGTCAAACTGTTCTGCCTTAAGAACCAAATCTCCCAACTCCAATTTGGTGATCATGTCAAGGTCTTTGACAATATAAATGAGCCTTTCCACACCTTTACTGGCTCTTTGAAGGTATTTTTTATTGACGTTTTTGTCGTCAATGGCACCATCCAATAAGGTTAAAATATACCCTTGTACAGTAAACAGAGGTGTTTTTAGTTCATGTGAAACATTCCCAAAAAACTCCTTCCGGTATTCTTCTCTTACTTTAAGCGTTTCTATCTCCAGTTTTTTGTCTTTGGCAAACTTGTCTATTTCTTGTGTCAAGGTGGCCATGTCTGTAGTAATGGGTTGATTACGCAGCGTGGTGGACTCTAAGAGGGTCAAATCGTCATAGATTTTCTTTACTCTCCTGTAGATGAATCTTTCCACCCTGTATTGGATGATCAAAAAACAGCATACATAACATACTAAGGCAAAAACCAAGGGATACACCCAACTCAAGCCCATGGTGAAATATAAAAAAACACTCGTGAAGAGCGTTAAAAAAGTAGTGATGTAGAGTGCCGTTTTAAAGGCAAACTTATATGTTTTTTTAAGTTTTTGAGTCATTATTATTCAACGAACTTGTAGCCAACGCCTTTCACCGTTTTAAATGATTTATCGCCTATTTTTTCTCTTAATTTCCTAATGTGCACGTCAATGGTTCTACCTCCTACAACCACTTCATTGCCCCAAACCTTGTCCAGTATTTCTTCACGCTTAAATACTTTACCCGGCTTGGAGGCCAAAAGTGACAGTAATTCAAACTCTTTTCTTGGCAACACGATTTCCTTGCCCTTAAGAACAATTTTATATTCATCTCTGTTGATGGTCAAGCCGCTTAACTTTACCACCGAGTCTACCGCTTCATCTTCCTTAAGGCGTCTCAAGAGCGCTTTTACCTTACTCACTAAGACCTTTGGTTTAATGGGTTTGGTAATGTAATCATCGGCTCCAGCTTCAAAGCCTGCTACTTGAGAGTAATCTTCACCCCTAGCCGTAAGAAACGTTATAATGGTTTCCTGTAGTTCAGGAATTCGACGGATTTGTTCACAGGCTTCAATACCGTCCATTTCAGGCATCATAACATCCAAAATAATAAGATGTGGCAATTCCTTTTTCGCCTTCTTAACAGCTTCAATACCGTTTTCGGCAGTAGAAATATGATACCCTTCGGCGGTAAGGTTGTAACCTACAATCTCAAGGATATCCGGTTCGTCATCAACTAAAAGTATTTTAATGTCTTTTTTCTTCATGTCAAGGTTAGGTTACTTAAACCCTCCAAAGATAGAATTAATAACACTGATTTATTTTTTCACTAAGATAAATAATAATTAAGTAACATGTAGATTACATATTATTAACTTTAGAGGAGATGCCTATACAATGTAAGAAAAATTCTGACGTAAAAAATGTTATCTTTTTGTAAATAAGCATTTTTAAATAGCATGCCGCACTTTTAAAAGCATAAATATTACTATCTTTGGAACTCAAAAACACTTAAACTTTAGTTATGAAAAAACTTTACTTTTTAATTGTTTCAATCCTTGTGTCCTCTTTAGGGTTTTCTCAGGGAACTGAAACTTTTGACAATTTCCCATCCACTTCTTCATCTTATGTAGATGGTAGTTTTACTGGACAAGATGGTTCAATTTGGACGCACGTTCAATGTAGAGGTGATGTTCAAATCACGGGGCAATCCATTATGATAGGAAGAAACAGGTCTCCGCAATCAGAGTTTTATTCCGGTATTATTCCCGGAGGCGTAGGAACCATCAGTTTTGACTACATGCAAGCCTTCTCTACTAACGTAAACTTAACTGTTTTGGTTAATGATGTGGTTTACGGAACTGTCACTTCTTCTGGTGAGCAAAACGTGGTGAAAGCTTCAGGCTCTATCACTGTTAATCAGCCTGGTGATGTCGTGATAAAATTCATCAATGTTAATAATAGTGATGGTCAAGTAGTTGTAGATAATGTAACTTGGACAGGATATTCTACTGCCTGTGGTGTTGTTCTTGGTGCTGTTGACTACTCATGCGTTTCCAATACTGTAGGCGACAATAACGATACCGTAACTATTTCTATCCCTTACACTGGTTCTGATGCTAGTATTACTTCGGTAACTACTTCAACACCTGGTTCTGTAGGTGGTGATGACCCAGCTGTAACTGCTAATGGAACCATTACCCTTTCTAACCTTGGAGAAGGTGATGCTTGGGATGTTACAATCAATGGTGGTGACTGTGATGGCATGACTGTTTCTGGTACTATTCCTTCTGACCATTGTGATCCAGCACCAAATACTTGTTTTGATCTAAGTAATGGTGGTGAACTTTTTGAAATGGTAACTGTTGCAACAAACATTGATAGCGATGAATGGCAATATTCTTCTGGAACTTATACAATGAATGGATACTGTGGTGGAAGCTGTGTTGAACTGGTAGATACTTGGTTAATTTTTGGCCCTCTTGATATGAGTTCTGTGTCTGACCTTGCACTTGCTTTTGATGCAGCTGAAAGTTTCAGTGGAACTGACTTAACAATCAATTATGCGACATCTTATTCTGGTTGCCCAAGTGGTACTAGCTGGAATGTATTGCAAACACTTACTGACTCTGGATCTTACGAAGTAGATTTATCCTCAGTTTCCGGAACAACTGTATACTTAGGTGTAAACTATAATGATGACGGTGTAGATAGTTATTCTTCTTGGAGTTTGTCCAATATTGCTCTAGAGGCTTATGGTTCATGCCCAGTTTTAGGCACTAGACCAACTTCAGATTGCGGTTTGTGCGCCGTAACTTTAGGTACTGAAACTTATGCTTGTCAGTCCAATACCTCTGGTGCAGGTAACGATACCGTAACTGTTGAAATTCCTTATTCTGGTTCTGATGCAACAATCACTTCAGTGACTACATCAACTCCAGGTAGTGTTGCTGGCGATGATCCAGCTGTAACTGCCGATGGCACTATCACGTTAACCGGTCTTTTAGAAGGCGATGCTTGGAACATTACAATCAATGGCGGTAATTGTGATGGAACTACAATTTCAGGAACTATTCCTAGTAATATTTGTGACCCTGTAGGTTGTCCTAATGTAGGTGATATTATCATTACAGAAATTATGCAAAATCCTAACGCTGTGAATGATACCGATGGTGAATGGTTTGAGGTTTTCAATACAACTGGTTCTCCAATTGATATGCAAGGCTGGACTATAAGTGATGCAGGGACAGACTCTCACACTATTGGTTCTTCCCTTGTTGTCCCTGCTGGTGGTTATGCCGTATTAGGAATCAATGGCGATTTGGGTACTAATGGTGGTGTTACTGTTGACTATGTGTATTCAAGTTTTACACTAAGTAATAGTGATGACGAAGTCATCCTTACTTGTTCCAGTACCATAATTGATATGGTAGCTTACGATGGTGGCCCAAATTTCCCAGACCCAGCTGGTTCTTCTATGCAATTATCAACTACGGCTATGAACAGTACCGATAATGACCTAGGATCTAACTGGGGTGAAGGTACTGCTACTTATGGTAGTGGTGATATAGGTACTCCAGGTGCCATGAACGACTATACATTATCTATTGCCGATTTTAACAATGGTTCTCTTAAAGTTTACCCTAACCCTACTGATTTAGGATACGTAAATATTATAAGTGCCAACGGTCAATCAGTAGACGTTAAAGTTTTTGACATCTTAGGAAAACTAGTGAAAAACGAAACTGTTTCAAGTCAATTGGATATCTCTAACTTGACTTCAGGGATGTATATCATGAATATTTCCCAAAACGGAAAATCAGTAACCAAAAAACTGATTGTTAAATAATTTTTCCAAATACATTTTAAAGAAAGCGTTACTTCGGTAGCGCTTTTTTTATTTTTGCCTTTAATGATAAATACCCAAGACATATTCAGTATCCAATCTGAAACTGATTTTGAAACCCTAGCTTTGGCCACGTTTCGATTTCAGTTTGAAAACAATCCTGTGTACAGATCTTTCTGTGATTTGTTGAACATTTATCATTCTGACGTCACGTGTCTTAAGGACATCCCCTTTTTGCCTATTCAATTTTTTAAATCGCATGCCGTTTTATGTGAAGGATTTTCAGCCGAAACCATTTTCACCAGTTCAGGAACTACGGGGCAAATTACCAGTAAGCATTTTGTTGCCAGCCAGAAACTATACAAACAAAGCTTTTTGGAAGGTTTCAAGCAATTTTATGGCGCTGCTGAAGAATACACCATTTTAGCACTGCTTCCTTCTTATCTGGAACGTGAAGGTTCTTCTTTAATTTATATGGTTGAAGAACTTATTTCGCAGAGCAAAAAACCGAAAAGCGGATTTTACCTTAACAATTTAGAAGCTTTGGCCAAGCTGATGTTGGAATTGGAAACTAAGAATGAAAAAACACTGCTCATTGGAGTATCCTTTGCTTTGCTGGATTTAGTGGAAAACCATAATTTCCACTTAAAAAACACCATAGTCATGGAAACCGGCGGGATGAAAGGACGACGCAAAGAGTTGATTAGAACCGAACTACATAACATTCTCAAAAAGGGTTTTGGGGTTTCCAGAATACATAGTGAATATGGCATGACCGAACTTTTAAGCCAAGCCTATTCCAAAGGAAATGGCCTGTTCCAATGCCCCAACTGGATGCGAGTTTTAACTCGGGATACCGAAGACGCCCTTACTATCCTTAACACCCCACAAACTGGCGGTGTAAATGTTATTGATTTGGCTAACCTATATTCCTGTTCATTTATTGCCACTCAGGATTTGGGCAAAGTATACCCTGATAATTCCTTTGAAATCCTTGGGAGATTTGACAGTTCGGATATTAGAGGCTGTAATCTAATGGTCTTGTAAGGTGCTTATAAATATACCGACCAATTAAGTGCTGAAAAAGAAAGATTTTTTAGTTGATTGATTGGTTAGTTTTGAAGTAAGGCTCTTTTTTTACGAGCCTTACTTTTTTATACTGCCTTAATGATATAAGTGTTTTTCTTCCCTTTGTTGAGAATCACATATTTAGTATTGATCAAGTCTTCTGCTGTAATGTGATAGGCTTCATCAACCTTATCTTTATTCACTGAAATAGAATTTTCCTTTAACGCTCGTCTCGCTTCGCCATTGGAAGCCAAGAAATTGGTTTTTGCAGCCAAAGCCGCAATCATATCCAAGCCTGCTTCAATTTCAGATTTAGGGATTTCGGCTTGAGGCACGCCTTCAAATACATCCAAAAATGTTTTTTCATCCAGGGATTTGAGGTCTTCCTTAAAGGAATTACTAAACAAAATTTGCGATGCTTTCTCGGCATTTTCAAATTCTGCTTCAGAATGTACCATTATGGTTATTTCTTTAGCCAATCTTTTTTGAAGAACTCTTAAATGGGGGGCTTCTTGGTGCTCTTTGGTCAAGTCCTCAATAGCTTCTTTTGAAAGGAAGGTAAAGATTTTGATATATTTTTGGGCGTCTTCGTCACTAGAGTTTAACCAATACTGGTAAAACTTGTACGGAGAGGTTCTATTCGCATCCAACCACACGTTGCCACCTTCACTTTTCCCAAATTTAGACCCGTCACTTTTTGTAATCAAGGGGCAAGTAATGGCATAGCCTTTACCATCACCTATTCTGCGAATGAGTTCTGTTCCCGTGGTAATATTGCCCCATTGGTCACTGCCACCCATTTGCAAAGTACAGTCGTGGTTTCTGTACAAATGAAGAAAATCATACCCTTGAACCAATTGGTAAGTAAACTCTGTAAAGCTCATGCCTTCAGAAGATTCTGAAGAAATTCTATTTTTAACAGAATCCTTGGCCATCATATAATTTACGGTAATATGCTTACCCACATCGCGAATGAACCCAAGGAATGAGAATTCCTTCATCCAATCATAATTATTCACCAATATAGCCGCATTATCGGCTTGGCTATCAAAATCCAAAAAATGAGACAACTGTTTTTTTACCGCTTCCTGATTGTGTCTTAGCGTAGGTTCATCCAACAAATTGCGCTCGCTGGATTTTCCCGAGGGGTCACCAATCATCCCGGTGGCGCCTCCTACCAATGCCACGGGTCTGTGCCCAGCCCGTTGAAAATGGGCCAACAACATAATAGGGACCAAATTACCAATGTGCAACGAATCGGCCGTGGGATCAAAGCCCACATAGGCGCTTCGCATGGCTTCCATAAGATGTTCTTCGGCTCCTGGCATAACATCATGAATCATGTCTCGCCATTTCAGTTCTTCAATAAAATTGGTAATCATTTGGTCTTTTTTAAGCTTTGGCAAAGATAAAAATACCCCACTAATTAGGCAGGCATTCTTAAAATTTCTTTACTTTGGGAACATGATATTAGTTACTGGCGGTACGGGCATGTTGGGCAGTCATCTTTTGTTTAAGTTGATTCAAAAAAACACACCCGTAAAAGCACTTTACCGAAGGGAGAAAAAACTTGAAATTGTTAAAAAGGTGTTTTCCTATTATTCTGAAAATCCTGAATTGGATTTCAACAAAATAGAATGGGTTGAAGGCGATATTACTGATATTCCTTCTTTGGAAAAGGCATTTGATGGCGTAACCGAAGTTTATCATTGTGCAGCCTTTGTCTCTTTTGAACCCGACAAATACCACCAACTCCGTAAAATAAACATTGAAGGCACCGCAAATGTGGTTAATCTTTGCATTGAAAAAGGAGTTGAAAAATTGTGTCACGTGAGTTCCATAGCCGCTTTGGGAGATAGCATTAATGGCCAACCCATAACCGAGGAAACGGATTGGAACAATGATGCCGACAACCATGTTTATGGTATTACAAAACACGGTGCCGAAATGGAAGTTTGGCGTGGTGTACAAGAAGGTTTAACTGTTGTAATTGTTAATCCCGGTGTTATTATTGGCCCAGGAATTTGGTCACACGGCAGCGGCAGCTTTATTAAAAACGGATACAAAGGCCACATATATGCACCGCCAGGTTCCATTTCACTTATTGGCATTCATGATGTTACAAATTGCATGGTGAGGCTAATGGACGAAAACCACACCAACCAGCGTTATGTTCTGGTTTCCGAAACTTGGCCTACCAAGAAGTTCTTTAATGTAATCAATACTCAATTTGGAAAGCCCTTGGTTCGTAAGGATGTTAAACCTTGGCAATTGCAGGTAGCTTGGCGATTTGATTGGTTATGGCATAAACTTTCGGGCAAGCGCCGCCAACTAACAAAACAATTGGCCAAAACAGCCTGTTCTACCAGCACGTATGACAACTCTAAAATTAAGAAAGCACTGAATCTCTCATTTAACCCTATGGAAGAGAGCATCAAAGAATGTTGTAAGTTGTACCAAAAAGAACTTTAAAACGCCTCCAAAGGCTGTTCTTCAGGATTACTGCTGTTAACAGGATCTATAAGTTTCATGGAATCCCTCTGTTTTTTTTCAGGCTGGATTTTATCGTTTGGTCTAAGTTTTTTAATTGAGTCTTTTCTTTTTTTATCCTGAATCTCATCCTGTTTCTTTTCCTCGTAATAGGTTTTAAGTTTCTTTAAACTGTCTTCAACTTTTTGATAAATTTCCAAATACGTATTCAAATCGTAGGAATAATACTCGTTGCTTAAAGCAAATTGCACACTGTCTATATTGTGTCTTTTAAAAATATAGCTTTCTGAAGTATAGCCGTTATTTTCAAGTTTGGCCTTGCTCACACCTTCGGAAGATTTCAACAGGGAAATATCCAAAAGAATGTTCACCATGTCCTTTTTGGAAATAAGATTGTCCGGTTTTTTAGGTTTCTTTACATTATTGCATGACAGCAATGCAATTACCATCACAACCCCTAAGATTTTTTTCATCTTTTGAAACTTAGTTTTTTACTAGCACGCTGCTCATTTACTTTTCCATTGTGGTAAGCCAAATGGCCATTCACAAAGGTATGTGTCACTTGGCTTTTGAAAACGTGTCCTTCAAACGGTGACCAGCCGCATTTGTAGAGGATATTTTCTTTCTCAACTCGCCACGGTTTGTTGGTATCCAGCACGACCAAATCAGCAAAATAGCCTTCCTTAATGTAGCCTCGATTTTCAATATCGAATAAAATTGCCGGATTATGGCACATTTTCTCTACAATTTTTTCTATAGAAATTTTGCCCTCCAAATGCTTTTCTAGTAACGCTACCAGAGCATGCTGCACTAATGGGCCGCCCGAAGGTGCCTTTGTGTAAACATTATCTTTTTCTTCTAAGGTATGCGGCGCATGATCTGTTGCAATAACATCCAATCTATCGTCTAACAAGGCTTCCCAAAGTTGGTCCCTGTCTTGGGCGGTTTTCACCGCAGGGTTCCATTTTATCAAAGATCCTTTGTCTTGATAATCTTTATCTGAAAACCATAAATGGTGAATGCAGACTTCGGCCGTGATTTTCTTTTCCTTTAACGGTTTGTTATTTTCAAAAAGTGCTGTTTCTTTCCCCGTTGACAAATGAAACACATGCAATCTTGCTCCTGTTTTTTTGGCCAATGCTATCGCCGTTGAAGAGGATAAATAACAGGCTTCTTCACTTCGTATTTCAGGATGGCATTGTATTGGGATATCATCTCCATATTTTTCTTTATACTTTTCAAGATTGTTCTTTATCGTGGTTTCATCTTCACAATGAACGGCTATGGGCAATGAGGTATTACTGAAAATGTTTTCCAACACCTTGGGGTCATCCACCAGCATATTTCCTGTAGAGGAACCCAAAAACAGTTTGATTGCCGGAACTTCTTTAGGATTCACTTTAAGAATCTCTTCCAAATTGTCATTGGTACCCCCAAACATGAAAGAATAGTTGGCATACGATGTTTTTTGGGCAATGGCCAACTTGTCCTCAAGGGCTTTAATAGTCGTGGTTTGCGGATTGGTATTAGGCATTTCCATAAACGAGGTAATGCCACCGGCCAAGGCTGCTTTGGATTCGGTTTCTATTGTGGCTTTGTGAGTCAGTCCCGGTTCGCGAAAATGGACTTGGTCATCAATGGCCCCCGGAATCACGTAATTTCCTTTAACATCAATCACTTGAGCATCTTTGGCTAGGATCTCTCTGTCAATTGCTTTAATGTATTCACCTTCAATTAAAATATCACCTTCAAAAATCTTGTTTTCATTAACTATTTTGGCATTTTTAATTAAGGTTTTCATGCTATTCATCACTTTATTTTTTGAAAAGACTTCTATATTTCATTTTAAGGACTCCAAAAACGGCTTCGGAAATGATACTCTTGCTCAACTTAGACTCGCCTCTTACCCTATCGGTAAATACAATTGGGACTTCAACAATCTTGAATTTCTTTCGGTAGGCATTGAATTTCATTTCAATTTGGAAAGCATATCCAATAAATTTAATTTCGTCAAGGTTCAGTGCCTCTAAAACGTTTCGGTGGTAGCATACAAATCCTGCCGTGGTATCGTAAATTTTCATGCCCGTAATCAGTCGCACATATTTTGAGGCCATATAGGATAAGATGACCCGGCCAATAGGCCAATTCACCACATTTACTCCTTTGACATATCTGGAACCTATGGCCATATGGGCACCATCAACTTTGCAAGCTTTATAAAGTCGCTCCAAATCTTTCGGGTTATGTGAGAAATCGGCATCCATCTCAAAGATATAGGTATACCCTTTTTCCAAACACCATTTAAACCCATGAATATAGGCCGTTCCTAATCCTGATTTTTCCTTTCTTACTTCTAGATGAAGTCTCTCAGGATATGCTTTTTGCAGTCTCTGTACGATCTCATGCGTCTTGTCTGGAGAATTGTCATCAACAATCAAAACATCAAACGCCGAGTCTAGCGAAAAAACAGCATTGATGATGGCTTCTACATTTTCCGCTTCATTATACGTGGGAATGATAACAACTGCGTCGGTCATTAACTCTTAAATTTTAGCAAATGTAAACTATTTAAAAGAGATATTTTTTTAAATATTCCTTAATAAAACCATTGATTAGACCAATTTTGTGATAATTTTACATCAATGATACGTATTGCAGAATCCAACGAAATATTCACTATTTTATTCGTTATTGGTCTAGCACTTGTGGCCATGGCCAAACTGTTTTACAGTAAACGTTTTGCCAATTTTATTTATCTCCCGGGCAATTCCAAGTATTTATTGATCCACACGCGCGATCAAAAGTTTTTGGACCGTTTTGATGCTCTTTTGTTTTCCAATTTGGTTATTTCCATTTCAATTTTCCTAACCATTTGCTACAAGAGCCTTTACGGACAAAGCTTAACGTCTATTGACATTTTAATGAAAATAATAGTGGCAGTTGCCTCTTTTATTTTGATCAAGGTTTTATTGGAGCGACTTATTGGAAGTCTTTTTGGAATAGATGCTTTGATAGACGATTATCTGTTTCAAAAAACCAGCTACAAAAACTATTTAGGCTTACTTTTAATACCCTTAAATGCTTTTTTTATTTACAACGAAACGCCTGCCGAGATTGTCATTTTAATAACCCTTGTTGCTTTTTTTCTTATAAACCTTATTGGATTGACCGTTTCGTTCAAAGTTCACCAAAATGTACTAAAACGAAATTTGTTCTATTTTATTTTGTATCTTTGCGCACTTGAAATTGCACCTTATATTATAATTTATAAGCTGTTGCAAGATTTTAAGATATTTTAAAACTGTACATTTCTATGATGAAAGTGAAAACAATTTTAGTTTCCCAACCGGAGCCTAAAATAGAAAATTCGCCTTATTTCGATCTTCAAGAAAAACAAAAAGTAAAAATAGATTTCAGACCATTCATTCATGTTGAAGGTGTTCCATCCAAAGAAATCAGACAACAAAAAGTAGATCTTAATAATTACAGTGCCATCATACTTACAAGTAGGAACTCTGTAGATCATTTCTTTAGGGTTGCCGAAGAAATGCGCTTTAAGGTACCAGATACTCTAAAGTATTTTTGCCAATCTGAGGCTGTCGCTTTCTACCTTCAAAAATATGTGGTTTATAGAAAAAGGAAAATATATGTGGGGAAACGCAACTTTGCTGAGCTTTCGCCTATCATCAAAAAATACAAAGACGAAAAGTTCTTGTTGCCCACAACCGATAAATTAAAGTCTGAAGTTCCAGAAACCCTTAATGCCCTAGGTGTTGATTGGAAAGAAGCTGTTTTTTACAGAACCGTAATAAGCGATCTTTCCGATTTAGCCGATGTTTATTATGATGTATTGGTGTTTTTTAGCCCTTCAGGAATAGAATCCTTATTTCATAATTTCCCGGACTTTAAGCAGAACAATACTCGTATTGCCGCTTTTGGCAACACGACCATTAAGGCCGCTCAGGATAAAGGATTGGTGGTAAACATTCCGGCTCCAACGCCTGAAACACCTTCCATGACCATGGCGCTAGAGAAGTACATTGATGCCGCCAATAAAGGCAAATAAATAATCTCTCGAATATAAACTTAAAAGGGGGGCACTTAATTAAGTGCCCCTTTTAATTCGTGTATATAGAAACTTTAGTTTATAACCAATTTTTTAGTTACTTGGGCATTATCTTCATAAGAGAATTTAGCCAAATAGATGCCTGGATTCAATACTGAAACATTAATGGTGTTTTCTCCAAAAACCAAGTCTTTTTTCATTAAAAGCTTACCGGTAATGCTGTAAATTTCCATGGTGGCAGATTGCTTATTCGAAGTCACATACAAAGTGCTTTTGGCTGGGTTCGGGTACATGGAAAAATCTTTGGGGTCTGTTTGATCAACCAAAGTCATGGCATTATGTTCCACGGATTTCCACAGACAAGCCTCAGCAAACAACGTTGTTTGGAATACGATTAAAAAAAGTAATAACGTAATTTTTTTCATCAAGACACTTTACCTTTTACTAAGTAAATGTACCCAAGATTTATATTTGAGCAAAATTTTTATATTTTTTTTCAGAAAAAATTCGATGAAATCCTTAAAATCGTATGTTTTTTATTACTCATTAAGGTTTGGTGCCCCATTCATGATCTCATCATTGGCATAGTCTTCAAACTTTTTAAAGTTGTCTGCAAACGATTTGGCAAGCTTATAAGCCGTTTTATAATAAGCCTCATCATTGTTCCACGTTTGTCTTGGACTCAAAACATCTGTTGGCACATTAGGGCAAACTATTGGTTGCTGAACTTTAAACACCGAGTGCATATGGTACTTACCGTTATTGGCCGCTTCTAAACTACCGTCTATGGCTGCAGAGATCATAGCTCTTGTGTACTTGAGTTTCATTCTGGTACCGATACCGTAAGGCCCACCGGTCCAACCTGTATTGATTAGCCAAACATTGACCCCTGTTTCTTTCATTTTAGCACTAAGCATTTCTGCATACTCTGTTGGGTGCAAGGGCATAAAAGGCGCTCCAAAACACGCCGAAAAACTTGGTAGTGGCTCATTAATTCCTGCCTCGGTACCGGCCACTTTTGCCGTGTAACCTGAAATGAAATGATAGGCCGCTTGGCCAGGAGTTAATTTTGAGATTGGAGGTAAGACTCCAAAGGCATCTGCCGTTAAAAAGAAAATGTTTTTAGGATTTTTCCCAATGGAAGGCTGCTGAATATTGTCAATATGGTAAATAGGATAACTGACCCGTGTGTTTTGAGTAATAGAAGTATCTGCAAAATCCACATTTCCTTGATCATCCAAGATAACATTTTCCAAGATAGCTCCTTTCCTTATCGCATGGAAAATTTCGGGCTCACTTTCTTCAGAAAGGTTAATGACTTTAGCGTAACAACCTCCTTCAAAATTGAATACCGAATTTTCATTAGTCCAACCATGCTCATCATCGCCAATTAAATTACGCTCAGGATCTGTAGACAAGGTGGTCTTTCCAGTTCCCGAAAGCCCGAAGAAAATAGCCGTATCACCATCTTGGCCTACATTTGCACTACAATGCATAGGCAGTGTATTCTTAAACACGGGAAGAATAAAATTCAACGCCGAAAAGATCCCCTTTTTAATTTCTCCCGTATAACCGGTTCCTCCAATAAGGGCAATTTTTCTTGTGAAATCCAGAATGGCAAAATTATGTTGTCTGGTTTTATCCTGTTCAGGATTGGCCAAAAACCCTGGGGCATTTACTACAGTCCATTCCGGTTGAAAATTTTCCAACTCGTCCTCCTCTGGCCTTAAAAACATATTGTAGGCAAACATGTTGCTCCACGGGTACTCATTAATAATCCGTATATTTAATCTGTAATTTGGATCAGCGCAGGCATAACAATCTCTTACAAAAAGTTCTTTTCCAGATAAGTAGTTGGCGACTTTATTGTACAACTTTTCAAAATCATCTGAATCGAAAGGGATATTAATATTTCCCCACCAAACTTTGTCTCTCGTAATGTCATCTTTAACAATAAACCTATCCTTGGGTGAACGTCCTGTAAATTCCCCTGTGTTTACTGCCAGAGTACCATTTGCAGTTTCTTTACCTTGTTGTTTTTCAATTGTTATTTTTTGAAGTTCTTCTGGAGATAGCTGGTAGTGAACCGTTGCATCACTAATACCGTAGCTTTTTAACGAAAACGTTTTCGCCGTCTGGGTGTGACTCGCCATAATTTTGTGTTATAGTTTGTAAGTGCAAAAGTAAAAACAATATTTTAACCGCACTTGTTAAAAGTGATTTTATTGCTTATTTGTTCTTAAAAAGGCTATCAAAAGCACAGCCCAAGCCGCAATTAAAAAGGTTCCGCCCACTGGAGTTATGAGAGCTATTTTCTTGAAATCGAAGGCCGTATACTCGTTGGTTACCAAGCCATAAATAGACCCTGAGAAGAAAATTACTCCTATTAGGGTTAAGGCAAAAACCGCTCGTTTTAGTTTATATGGCACCACAGATACCGTTCCTAAAAACAGTAATAATAGCGCATGGTACATTTGGTATTTCACGCCAGTTTCAAATGTTTGCACCAATTCCATGGAAACCAATTGTTTTAAACCATGAGCACCGTAGGCCCCCAGGATAACACTTAACATCCCCAAAATAGCTCCCGTAATCAAAATTGTTCTGTTCATATTATTTACAGTTTTCGGTTTTAATACCAATTCGTATTCACTACATTCGTAGCCACAAAATTACTTAACAAAACTTACTATGCGAAACATTTTGGTCATTGGTTCTGGAAAATCTTCATCCTATTTGGTCAAATATTTATTGGAAAAATCAGAAACTGAAGATTTGTTTATCACCATAGGTGATATTGACACCAAGAATGCCCAAAAACTCATAAGCAATCACAGCCGTGCAAAGGCTATCCCTTTGGATGTTTTTGATAATGTTTCACGGCAAAATGCCATACAAGAAGCCGATATTATCGTGTCTATGTTGCCGGCCAGATTTCACATAGAAGTTGCCAAAGATTGTCTTGCCTTTGGAAAAAGCATGGTAACCGCTTCCTATGTAAGCCCAGAAATGGAAGCATTGGATAACGATGTGAAAAGTAAAGGCCTGGTATTCATGAATGAAATAGGCGTTGACCCTGGAATTGACCACATGAGCGCCATGAAAGTCATTGACGACATTCGTAGAAAAGGCGGGAAGATAATTTTGTTTGAATCTTTTACTGGCGGCCTTATTGCTCCTGAAAGCGATGACAATTTATGGCATTATAAATTTACTTGGAATCCTAGAAACGTCGTGGTCGCTGGGCAAGGTGGAGCCGCTAAATTTTTACAGGAAGGCACTTATAAATACATTCCTTACCATCGTCTTTTTAGACGTACCGAATTTTTGGATGTTGATGGTTTTGGTCGATTTGAAGTGTATGCCAACAGGGATTCTTTGAAATATCAAAAAACGTATGGCTTGGAGAATGTTAAGACCATGTATCGTGGCACCATGCGCCGTGTTGGCTTCAGCAGAGCATGGCAAGCGTTTGTAATGTTGGGCATGACCGATGACAGTTATACAATAGATGATAGCGAAAATATGAGCTACCGCGATTTCGTGAATGCATTTCTTCCTTACAGCCCAACGGATTCCGTAGAATTGAAATTTAGATACCAACTAAAGATTGACCAAGATGACATGGTCTGGGACAAGTTTGAGGAATTGGACATCTTCAGCGCCAAGAAAATGGTGGGCTTGAAAAAAGCAACGCCGGCACAAATTCTTCAAAAAATACTCATGGACAAGTGGACACTGGATCCTACCGATAAGGATATGATTGTGATGTACCATAAATTTGGTTATGAATTGGATGGCCAAAAACATCAAATAGATGCCACCATGGTTTCCTTGGGTGAAGATGAAACTTATACGGCTATGGCCAAGACCGTAGGATTGCCTGTAGCCATCGCTACTTTGGCCATTCTCAATGGGAAAATTACAGTTCCAGGCGTGCAAATACCCATAAACAGTGAGGTTTACGAACCCATACTTGCTGAGTTGGAAACCTTTGGAATAAAATTCACAGAGAAGAAAGTTCCATACTTGGGCTACAACCCTTTAAATTTATAGTGTCTTTTAGTTTTCTTTTCGCTGTGTCAAATTGAAATGCTTTTCCTATTTTTATATTTCAATTTGAAAATCAAACCACAGTGAAAGTTTCAAACCAAAACATTACCATAGACGGTATTGACAAAAAAATTCTTCGCGCCTTGATGGAAGATGCTCGCACTCCAGTGCTGGAAATAGCCAGAAATGTTGGCATTTCTGGGGCTGCTATTCACCAAAGGCTAAGAAAACTCGAAAAATCAGGTTTGCTTTCGGGCTCCAAATTTATTGTGAACCCCAAGATTTTAGGTTACACAACCATGGCTTACGTGGGAATCTATTTGGACAAAGCCATGAGTAATCCTGAAGCTGTCAAACAATTGAAAAATATTCCCGAGGTTTTGGAGTGTCACTACACGACAGGTCACTGGAGTATTTTCATTAAAATCCTGGCAAAGGACAATGAGCATTTAATGTACTTACTCAACAAAGAGATCCAGTCTATCAATGGTGTTTCCCGAACCGAAACCTTTGTTTCCCTTCAACAGCAAATAGATAGGCAAATAAAGATTTAGCCCAGTTTTTTTAGTTTCCACAGCAACTCATCCAATCCATTGGTTTTTATCTCATAAACCGTAGCCAACTGCATTCCTAACTTCCCTTTCGGAAACCCTTTGGAAGCCATCCATTCCAAATAATAAACGGGCAAATCGGATAGAACTCGATCTTTGTATTTGCCAAAAGGCATTTTGGTTTTGGTCAACTCCAACAAAATTTCAGGGTTTCCCAAAGGCTCCATAGTCTCTTATCGTCTGGACATTAAAATCCTTAACACATACCAGAACAATAGCATGAGAGCGGCAAACAGGCCTAAAGCGGCTGGGATATAGTCTTCACTGGTGTATTTATGAATAAGGTTGGACGTTTGATATAAAATAGAACCGGCGGCCAAAACACACATACCAACCGAAAACCATAATCCTAGATCAAAACCAAAAAGAGTTCCTGCTAAAATAAGCCCCATGGCAATGAAAAATCCAATAACCAATCCGGTTTTTAGGAAAGAGAAATCTTTGTTGGTTAAAAACACTGTGGCTGTCAAACCTGTAAATAGGGCCAAGGTAACAATAGCTGCTTGATTTAAAATCGCTGGCCCCGTTTCAGTATAATAGGCCGCAATTACAATCAATGGCACAAAAATTAAGGCTTCGGCTAAAATATAAAGTCCATATGCCAAATATTGCTTGTTCTTATCGGCGGTGCGGAGTGCCATACTCTCGGCATAGCTGGTAACTAGCATGAAGCCTCCCAGCATGATCAACCATCTCCAGCCTTGCATCATGGAAAACATAAATTCTATTAACGCTGAACTTTGAAGCAACAAGTATTCAAACAAGATAAACACCAATACGCCACCTGCTACATGCGCATATGTTTTCTTGTAAAAAGCAACTCTATCGGCAGCAGATAGAGAGGCAACCATTACTTTACTGCTTTCAAAGTGTTCAAACGGACTTTCCTGATTAGTTTCCATAGAGATTAAGTTTAGTTTTTCAATTTAGAATTGAAATTTAAGAAAAAAAAAGTCGGAAATGCTTCCGACTTATCTATTTATTCGTTGAAATACTGTTAATTTCTATTTCCCAAAATCTGCAATGCCCAATACAACAAGGAAGCCAATGCACCAATGGCAGCAACCAAATAGGTTCTGGCCGCCCATTTCAAGGCATCTTCGGCACCATTATATTCTTCTGGAGACAACATATGTCTGTTTTTTAACCAAGCTAATGCACGGTTACTGGCATCGTATTCAACAGGCAAAGTGACAAAACTAAACAACGTTGCCAAGGCCATAAACACTAAACCAGCCACAGCCACATAAAAGCCCATACCAGAACCAGCGGCAGCACCTAAAATCAATCCACCTATCACAAGCCATTGTGATAATCCAGAAGTGACACTTACCACAGGCACCAAGGCAGAGCGCATTTGCAACATGCCATAGGCTTTGGCGTGTTGTACGGCATGACCGCATTCGTGGGCAGCTACAGCGGCGGCGGCGGCATTACGCTGGCTATACACAGCCTCACTTAAATTAACCGTTTTGTTCTTTGGGTTGTAATGGTCCGTTAACTGACCTGCGACAGAAATGACCTGCACATCAAAAATGCCATTATCAGCCAACATTTTTTCGGCAATTTCCTTTCCGCTCATCCCATTTCTCAATTGAATCTGGGAATATTTCTTAAATTTCTGCTTTAACTGATTACTTACCAACCAGCTTACTAAAGCAATGGCACCTATGAGTATATAATATCCTAACATGTTTCTAATTTTTCGGTTTAAATATACGTCTTCATTAACAAAAAATAAGCCAAATTAAAGTTAAGAAATTTTGTCAGGTCAGGATATTAATTAGCACCGGTTTTTTGCCAATTAAAGGCCTCAAGAATACCCTCATAAACGCATTTTCCTTTCACCACATTCAAGCCTTTAGCCAAGGTTTCATCTCGTTCGCAAGCCGTTTCCCAACCTAAATTTGCCAATTTCAGAATATAAGGCAAGGTCACATTGGTCAAGGCCATGGTGGAGGTATACGGTACAGCACCGGGCATATTGGCCACACAATAGTGTACCACGTCGTCTATGATGTACGTTGGATCTTCATGTGTAGTTGGTTTGGTCGTTTCAAAACAGCCCCCTTGATCTACAGCAACATCTACTATAACAGTTCCCGGACGCATGTCCTTTAACATGTCTTTGGTGATGAGCTTAGGAGCTTTGGCTCCTTTTATCAAGACACCGCCAATAACCAAATCGTGGGTTTTGATGTGTTTTTTAATATTGTAAACGCTGGAATATTCTGTTACCACATGGCTAGGCATTATGTCATTAACATAGCGTAATTTTTTCATGTCGATATCCAAAATGGTCACATGTGCGCCCAATCCTGCAGCCATTTTAGCCGCTTGAATTCCTACAACGCCAGCACCCAAAATGAGTACTTTCCCCGGAGCAACACCTGGAACGCCGCCCAGCAATACACCCCTACCTTTAATGGGTTTTTCCAAATATTTTGCGCCTTGCTGAATAGCCATTCTCCCAGCCACTTCCGACATGGGAGTCAATAACGGCAAAGAACCGTCTTTATCTTCTACAGTTTCGTAAGCAATACACACAGAATTGCTCTTCAACATAGCCAAGGTGAGTTTTTCACTGGAAGCAAAATGGAAGTAGGTAAAAAGTACTTGGTTGGGCTTGATAAGATCGTATTC